>JALLON010000001.1 GCA_027717925.1 Acidobacteria bacterium AH-259-G07
CGGTGAGCTATCTGGGGTTTGATCGGGAGCGTCAGCAGCCGCTGGAGCGGGCGCTCTTTGAGCGGCCTCGGGGGCAGGAGCGGACGGTGCACCGGCTGAAGGAGACGCTGGTGGGCGGCCAGGTGCGCTTTGTGAATGAAGAGCAGGAGAGACCCATCGGGGAGTTTTCGGCCTACTACGTGAGCCCGGGAAGGGGGCCGCAGGGGATTGCCCAGCTGAGCTACACCGTCACCAACACAGAACCGGATAACCCCACGCTGGATCCGTTGGTCGAGTACATCCAGGGCCGGTTTCTGCCCGATGAGCGCTCCATCATGGTGGCTCTGCCAGAGGGCGCGCCCCGGAAGCCCAAAGTCTCCGAAATCGACAACCCTCTCCCCCTGGTCCATATTCTGATTCCGTTCGAGTTCCGAGTGGAAAGACCGGGTGAGTACGAACGCTGGTACTCCTACACTTGGGAAAACTTCGACGGGGGGTTGGATGGCATCGTCATTGACCTTCCGGCCTTGAGCGTGCGTCCGACCCATGGGGAGTATTTCCCCCTGAACATACAAATCAAGGATCCGCTGTGGATGGAGCGAAACCTGCTCGACTTCACCTTTTCCTTGAAGGCGGGAGAACCCAAAAGGCTGTGGCTGGACACGCGGGACCGACTCCTTCCCAATGGCTACAGTTTTTATCTCACCATCGCCGGCGCCGGTCCGGACTTCGGTGCCGATGCTCTGGAGGGGACCCGGATACACCTTGTTTTCAAGGAGCGCCGGCGAGCGCGAGCCGAACACGAAAAAGACCGTTTCACTCAAGTGATCGACAACGTAGGCAATTTTCTGGAATGGGGGAGCAACAAGAAGCGGCTCAAGCTTTACGACCGCTACAGCCGGGACATTACCGATCTTCTGCGGGTCAATCCGGATCATGTGCGGGGCCGTTATTACTGGAGCTATCTCAACACGGAACAACCCTGGCCGGCCTTTGAGCAGCGCCAGGCCCCAACCGATGTTCCCTTGTGGGCTTTTCGGCAGATTGAGTTGCTGAAGCTGTACCGGCAGTTCATCAACTGGTGGATTGACGAAAGACAGATCGAAAACGGGGAATTCGGGGGAGGGTTGTCCGATGACGGAGACCTGACGAATCTCTGGCCGGGAGCGGCTTTGATGGGAATTGATCCGGAGAAGATCACCCAATCGGTCCGCATCGAAATGGATGCCTTTTACGACAACGGCATGTTCACCAATGGACTGAACACGATTTTGACGGATGCTCTTCACACCTACGAAGAGGGGATTCAAGTCTTGCCGCAGACGATGCTGCTGGAGTACGGGGACCCAAAGGTGGTGGAGCGGATCATGGCGACGGCCCAAGCGCTGGAGGGAATTACGGGGATTGACCAGTTCGGACATCGTCACATCCGCTCCATGTATTTCAATGGGACGCAGATATCCGAGGACCCGGTTTGGGCAAGGGCCTACACGGACCGGTCCTACTTGATCCTGCAGCCGGGGCTGGTCCTGGTGGAGTACAACGGGCATCCGGCGCTCAAAAAGCTGCTGCTGGAGCTGGCGGATGGGCTGCTGGCGCATCGCAAGCAAGACCAAGAGGGGAATTACTATCTGCCGGCCGAGATTTCTTTTCCGAGCGGCGAGGGGCGTGGGCGGACTTTGGGTTCGGCGGCCCATCTGTTCTGGGCGGCCTGGCGATGGACCGGCGATGAGAAGTACCTGTTGCCCATCACGGACCAAATCAAACCGGAAGATTTCGCGGTGCTGCGCTCTTTGAATGCCAATCTGATCGACTTGTTGGACAAGCGCGAGACTTGGGGACAGACGATCTCCACGCTGGTCGACAGCGGCGCAAAGAATTACTTGTGGGAAAAGTACATTCGAGAGAGCCGTGCCTTCAAGTTTTACAAACATGTTGCCTGGCAGGTGACCGGAAAAGAGAGTTTTTTGGAAGAATACTACGCCGATCAGATTCAGGACACCTCCCAACGAATGGAAATGTTTACCGAAGATCACTGGTGGGTCGATCGAGTGGGTTTTCCCAGTGGAGAGCTACAACGATCTCGCCTTGGAGGGGTAGCGCTTCTTCGGGGTAGGATTTATCCTGGACACGTTATCAGCTGGAAGTTCAAGGAACCCGCCAGGGCGGAAAGTGTGGCCATCCTGGTACCTCAAGCCACGCCCACAGCCGCCAATATTGTCGCCTTTAACCTTGAAAACGAACCGGTAACAGCAACCCTCACTGCCTGGGATCTCGATCCCGGAACCTGGGAAGTTACGGTGGGTGTTGACAACGACGGCGATGACACTGCCGACAGCTTGAGCCGCAAGGAAACCATCCGGCTGCAGCGGACAGAACAGCTGGAACTGGTTCTCGAGCCCAAGGTAAGTACGATCGTTCAGTTAAACCTCAAATCCAGGGCCAGTGCGCTCTGGGGCCGGCCGGATCTGGGTATTGGCCGGGAGGATGTGAAGGTGGAGGGCAGCCAGGTTACGGTCACGATCCACAGTCTGGGTTCGGTGGATGCACCACGTACTTCAGTGGCACTAAGGGATCCGTCCGGACAGATCGTCGCTACTGCTCCTGTCCCCGCCCTGAAAGCGCCCCTGGATCTTCTGCCGAAATCGGCCACAGTGACGCTTGCAGCGCCGGGAGGTACGAATCTGAGTGGCTATAACATCCGTGTCGACCCTGAAAATGAAATCGAGGAGATTACCACTCGCAATAACATTGTAAGTCTCCCTTGACAACTTGAATTGAATCCTACAATGGCTCCCAAAACCCGTGCTAAGGAAGTTTCAATAAACTGGCGAAATCGGTGCGCAAAGATTGTGTTCATGGCCGTTTTCGTTGTGCATTCTGCGCTGGCGACATGGGCGGCACCAACACGAAAAGAGGTGCTGGCAGCCATGAAGACGGCAACCGACTTCATGATGAATACGGTTTCGACGAGAGGCGGGTTTGTCCAGAAGTACTCACTGGATCTCAAAGAAAAATACGGTGAACTCAAGGCTCGTGACTCCATGATCTGGGTCGAACCCCCTGGTACACCAACCGTGGGGCTCATGCTGATTGAAGCCCACCGTACAACCAACGACGCCCAGTACCTGGAGTACGCCGACCGCGTCGCCGGCGCACTGATTTGGGGACAGCTGCCATCCGGAGGCTGGCACTACTTCATCGATTTCGATATGGAGGGTGTCCAGAAGTACTACGATGAGTTCCTGTCACAGAGTTGGGGCTGGGAGGAATACTACCACTACTACGGTAATGGGACCTTTGACGATGATACCACGGCGTCCGCCACACGTTTTCTGCTCAGACTATACGCGACGACCCTAGATCCGAAATACAAGAGCCCCCTGCTCAAAGCACTGGACTTTACTCTGGACGCCCAGTACCCCAACGGGGCCTGGCCTCAACGCTACCCGCTCTCCCGCGAATTCCGCCATCATGGCCACCCGGATTACACTTCGTTTTACACCTTCAATGATGGCGTCATCTCAAACAACGTTGGTGCCCTGGTCGAAGCCTATGAAAAGCTTGGCGACAAAAAGTATTGGGAAGCCGCCCGCAGAGGAATGGATTTTTACATCCTCTCCCAGCTGCCCAGCCCTCAGACCGGATGGGCCCAGCAGTATGGCTTTGATATGAAGCCAGCCTGGGCTCGAAGCCAGGAGATGAATGCCGTCTCTTCCGGGCAAACCTTTCAAAACGTACGAGATCTGATGAACTTCTACCGGGTGACGGGGGATCGCAGATATCTGGAACCCATCCCGAAAGCCATTCGCTGGCTGGAGACGGCACGTATCCCGGAAACGAACCGGCCCGGCGGCTATACACAGTTTTATGAACTCGGATCAAACCGGCCGGTCTACCAGAGACGAGAAGGAACTCCTCCCGATTTCCTGTGGGTGAAAACTTATGATGCCGCGGGGGTCTATCCGTTGGGTGTTCGGTTCGAGCTGGATGTGTCGGGCCTGGAGAGGGAGTTCCAGCAGGTTAGGAGCCTGTCGCCGTTGCAAGCTCGGTCTGAGTACGAACGAAGCAGAACCTATACCCACCCCAGGATTCAGCGTCCCGATCCCCTGGCCGACTACCGGGTCCTGGCAAGAGACGCCGATGAGATCCGGCAGCTCATTGAGTCTCTGGACGAGAGGGGGGGATGGGTGGTCGAAACTCAGATGTCGGATCGAGAAGATTTCATTAACAATCCTCCCCACAGATTCAAAGCCTACGATACAGGAACCTACGTGACACGCATGTACCGTTTGATCAATTATCTCAACTCCTTGAAACCTTAGAGTTTATAGAAATCTCTTACACAACGTGAGAGAGGAATCAAGAGACGGGAGACCATCATGAAACACTTCACAAACATCTGCTGTCTTTGGGCACTGCTCTTTATTGCCCTCCCCGGAACCTCACCTGCGGCGGCTCAAGAATGGTCAGCCGCGCAGAAGGAGGTCTTGGCGAGCATGGAAGCCTATGCCGCGGCTTGGGAGGGGGGAAATCAGGAAGAAATCGTGAGTTATCTTCACCCGGATTTTCACAGCTGGAACTTTGAAGAAGATTTTCCAAGGAGCCGACCTTCTGGAGAAAAAAAGATTGAGCTTTTTTTGCGAAAATATGACCTCATCTCAATGGAGCTGCGACCACTCGCTATTCAAGTCTTTGGCGACGCTGCAGTTGTCCACCTCTACTTTGAGGAAATCATGAGAGACTCCACAGGCACGCACACCAACAGCTCCGGCCGCTGGACCGTCAGCCTGCTCAAAGAGAACGGCAAGTGGGTTTTCACCAGCTTTGCCTGGATCTCGACTGCACTGGTGCATGACTGGCCTCGACATTAGCGCTGCAAGACGCCCTGAAGTGGGTTCTTGGCAAAGCTGCTAGTTAGTGGACACAGGCTTGAGCGATTTTTTTTAGATTATAAACGGGAGGACATCCTATGCTAAGACGGATCCACACGGTTGTCCATCTGGGCCTGCTCTTCGCGGTTACTGTCGTGGCGGCGGCCCAAGGGCAGGGTATCCAGGGGATGCCGGTTGTGGGCTACGCCGACCGGTTCAGTGTGCAGCCGAGTGAAATCATCCGATTCATGGTGAGTTGTGAGCTGCCGAAGTATCGTGCCGACATTGTGCGATTGATCCATGGTGACCCTAACCCGAAAGGACCGGGCTTCAAAGAGGAGGTCATCCAGGCGTCAACTAACAAGGAGTATCCAGGCCGGCACCAGGATTTGCGGAGTGGTTCGTACGTGATCGTGGCGGACAGCCGTCTCCTGCGACTGACCGGCAGTCTCACGCTGCAGGCCTGGATTACAGCAACTACGCCGCACAAGGGTGCGCAGGGGATCCTCACCAAATGGTCTGCCACTGACCGGCTGGGTTACGGACTGTTTCTGGACACGGATGGGAGCCTGGCGCTATGGCTGGGGGACGCAAACGGCCAAGTCGAGAAGGTGAGGACTGGTAAGTCCCTGCGGCCTTGGACTCCCGCCTCAGTCTATGCCGGGGGTCACCAGATGGTCAACTCGACGAGCTCGTATTTTGTGGCTGCCACGTTCGACGCGGAAAGTGGTGACGTGGCACTGTACCAGGAACCCGTTGTCAGCTGGCCTATGGACGAGAGCCGGGTGCTGACACAACGCTCGACCGCTGTGCGGTCGATAGGGCAGAGCGACGCTCCTTTTTTGATGGCGGGCTTTTGGGAATGGCGGAGTACGGAAAGGATTGCGGTTGGTGGTCATTTCAATGGAAAGATTGAGAGCCCCCGGCTATTTGGCCGGGCCCTGACGAAAGACGAGATTCAGGCGCTCAGACAAGGCGGCAGCCCACAGGATCCGGTGGCCGCATGGGACTTTTCATTGGACATTTCCTCGCGGAAGGTCACGGACACCTCCCCCAACAAGCTGAACGGGCAGACCGTCCACATGCCGGCACGGGCGATGACGGGATACGGTTGGACGGGACAGGAAACAGACTTCCAACAGGCTCCGGGGCAGTACGGCGCGATCTATTTTCATGACGATGATTTGGATGATGCTGGGTGGGAGGTCGACTTTGAACTTCAGATCCCGGAAAATCTGAAGAGCGGGGTGTATGCCGCACGCCTGCGAGCCGGCAACGGGGAGGACTACGTTCCATTCTTTGTGCGCCCCAGGAAAGGGACGTCCTCAGCCCGGATCGCCTTCCTGGTTCCGACGTTCAGTTATCTGGCCTACGGCAATTTTTTTGGGCCTGACGTTCCCGAGCTGTTGAGCCTTTACGATCAGCACTCCGATGGCAGCGGTGTCTTCTACGCGTCCCGGCTCCGCCCCATCCTCAATATGCGTCCCAATGGTCGAGAAACCTGGAAAGGTATCACTTTTCCACACCAGTTCAGCGCCGATCTGCACTTGGTGGACTGGCTGGACGCCAAAGGTCACGAATACGACGTCATCACCGATGAAGACCTTCATTTTGAGGGGACAGCGTTGCTGGCGCCTTACAAGGTTGTCATCACAGGCTCCCATCCGGAGTACTGGTCAGGACAGATGCTGGATGGGCTTGAGAAGTACCTGCATCAGGGCGGGCGGCTGATGTATCTGGGCGGTAACGGCTTCTACTGGGTGACTTCGATGGATCCGGAGCGCCGACACACCATTGAAGTCCGACGAAGAGACGGAACACAAATCTGGGAAGCCGCACCAGGCGAGTATCGCCACAGCACGACCGGTGAGGTTGGAGGGTTGTGGAGGTTTCGCGGTAGACCCCCACAGAAGCTGGTGGGTGTCGGCTTCACGGCGATGGGTCCCGAGGGAAGACCATTCCGACGCCAGCCCGGGAGTTTCGACCCCCGAGCAGCGTTCGTCTTTGAGGGGATTGGGCCAGATGAGCTGATTGGGGACTTTGCCAACCTGGTCATGGAGTACGGAGCCGCCGGACAAGAAATTGACCGCTTCGACCATCTCCTGGGAACCCCGGCTCATGCTCTCCTGCTAGCTACGGCGTCCGGTTTTTCCGACGAATCCCAACATGTGGTAGAGGAGATGCTGCACTCGGATCCCCTGCAAGGAGGCACCACCAACCCGTGGGTCAGAGGAGACATGGTGTATTTCGAATATCCCAACGGTGGCGCGGTATTATCAGTGGGCAGCATCAACTGGTGCGGCAGTCTTTCCTACAATGGATACAACAACAACGTGTCTCAGATCACTGATAACGTCTTGAAACAATTTGCCTCAGACGATCCGCTTTCAAGGTCGGCGGCCCAGTAGGCAGGCTAGCTCAGGAGGGTCTTCAAGTGCAAGGTCTCCACGCGGACCTTCGGGTATCCGATCCACAACCTGAACTTTTTCTCCACGGGTGAAAACACAGCCGCAAAATCCGTGTACATGCCCTGCTCGCCCCGCTGGCAAATAGCCCCCTGGGGACTGCGGTCGGTCATGATCTCATTTATCTTCTTTTCAGCCCGAGTCAGCCGCAGCGCATTGTCGTAACGACGCCGGCTGTTGGTGCGGATCGGCTCTCTAGCTTGAGGGTTTGTGCGTGCAAACTCCGCATCCAGAATCTCATTCGTGTGCACCAGAGCGCTTCCCTCCTTCTCCGGCAATACCGCTGTGCCGGCGGCAGTCTTTTCCACCAGCGAAAGCACTCCATCTGCGTCGCCTAGCAACAGACTAAAACCCCCGGCGTTAATTGGAAGACGACGGATGTGTTCGATGGCTTCATTGACGGTGGCGCAGTTGGGAAGGATGGTGTGCAGCCCATCCAGAGAATGCATACCTCTCTGGTTGGCAACGGGGCCGTTTATACCGTTCATCCCCATCGCCAAACCGTGCTCGTTGATGCCAGCGACAGTCCAGATTGTCCCTGCAAAATGGAAATGGACGTGTCGGTGTCCCTGCTCTGGCCGAGTGGTCTCCATGATGTTCATGCCCAGTTCCCATTCCCGAATATCATCGGTCTTAGACACGAGCGGACGACCCTTCGCATCCCTGAATCCGACGACCGTGCAACTCCGAACCGGCCAGTCGAAGAAGTGGGCGGCAAAATAAGTTGGCTCATCCACACCCAATCCAGCCGCGATGCCGCGACATTCCTCAAATCCCTCAGGGTAGACCGCCTCCATGTCCCGCTGCCATTGCTCCAAATCCTTCTTGAAACGTCGTACCAGTTCAGCCCGCGAGGATAGCTCGTGTCCCTCGGCCCTTTTGCGCAAGTAGCGTTCCATCCAGGGATAGAAGAGATCCCGACAGGCCTCACCTTGCTGCTTGCCGCGTGAAAATGGACTCCCGTGCGTTTCCAGCCTCAGCATTTTGCCGGGGGAGGCGAAGAGGTCCCGACCAAGCAAAACAGCAGATCCACCCAATGCCCACAGTCGGCCAAAGTCTCTCCGGCTTATCCCTTTTGCTTGGACCGACTCTTTGTTTCTTGCATACATTATGAAAAGCTCCCCTCTAGAGAGATATTATCAGACTCGGCTCCAGAATTCCTCCAATTTTATCTCTAAGAACGAGTGCGAACTGCCGGATCGCCGCTACCCTGCTCGTGGCGGGCGCACGGTGAAATTTACTTGGCCAGGGCAATGTCCAGCTCTACCAGGGAATGCGGGGGAAGGGCCACCTGAACATCTTTCTCTCGCGGAACGATGGTGCCTCCCTTGACCTGTACTCCAGCCACCCTCGTGTAAAGAAAGTCCTGGGGCTCAACCAGGATTGTCTGGGGTTGATCGGCGGCGTTGTAGAGTTCGACCAGGCGGCGCTCTGATCGTGTGGGACGGTAATTTACAGCGATCGTGTCAGGAATTCCCACTGCTCCATCGGACTGGAAGAAGCGAACATCATACAGGCAAATAGCATTCGAGTACTCCCCGCCCGGGGCGAAGTGTCGGCCGACCATAGGGAACAGAACGTCAGCAACCTCAAATGCGAGAATGTAGACTCGCCAGTCCCAATCGTTCCATGCCCCTTCAGGGTGCAGGCTTTCGTACCGTGTTTCAGGCCGCGACTGCTGGGCATAGATCATCTGGGCCCGCTCGATCGCACCCTCGAGCATCCAATTCAGGTAGCGCTCATCACCGGTAATCTGATAGGCCAGGCCATAAGTGGTGGGAGCGGGATGCGTGCGGATCCAGTGCATATGAAACCAATCCCACCTGGCATCCTGGTAGGCGAGAGGCCGCCAGAAATATTGATACAGGTCGTCCGGATAATCGCGAGTCTTGTCGACCCAGTCCATCACGGCTCTATCCATGAAGTGGTCACCGCTCAAGTACCGGTAGTTGGCCAATGCGCTCGACTCTTTGTTACTCACCCAGGTATAGAGCGAGTCGGGCAGCGAGGGTTCCAGAACCTTGCGCGCGGCAAGCAGGTATTTGCTCTCATCCACCATACGGTAAAGGTCAAGCAAAGGGTTGGCCATCGATTCCAGAAAGTGATAGCGAATGCGATTGAAGTAACGGCCCAGACGTGGGTCCTCGTGATTGTAACTGAATCCCTGCAAATAGTACTTTTGATGAGGCTCCTCAGGGCCGAGTTGATTGAGCCGCTCTATGTAGCCATCAAGATAATCTCCAGCCAGCTTCAGGTACCGTTCATTGCCGGTCGCGGCATGTGTCAGCAACACGATTTGGACCAGGCGGTGGTCATTCTGGTTCGTGTCATAGGTAATCTTGCCGATGTGTTCGGATCCCAAGTGGTATGACTTCCAGCGGTGTTTTTCCCAATCGTACCAGTCCGGCACATCCTCTTCTGACCAGTTTCCCGCCAGAGTGGCTGTGCTTTCCACCAGGTAGGTGAGTTTTTCATCGCCAGGTTCCAGCATCCACCATCGGCCCACGGTGTAGCCGATATCTTCGTTTCCATGATCCACATCTTGCGATTTCCAGTAACCGGCTTTGAAATACCGGTTGTCACTCGACCACACTTTGTAGCGCACATCTGCCCAATCACGAATGGCGCTCCGTATTCGCTCGTCTCCGGTCAACAAGTAGTAGTCGAGCCACGCGGACATCTGCCACATGTTCTGGTTTTCGACAATCAGTCTTTCCTCAGGTTTCCAGAAAGACATGTACAGGTAGGCGAGTTCCCCATAGAGCTTGCGTAACCTGAAGTAGTTGTTGGCCCAAGTCGGAGCTGCGGGGTCGTGTACACGTCGGATCCTGGACCTGGGCGGCAGCGGGTAAAGACGCTTCTCCGTCACCCTCCACTGATACTTGATGGGCATGTCGCGCGGGGGTGTGTCGGCTTTGACGGGCGACTGCCAGTCGTAGCCGGTCTCGACTTGGGACGGCTTTTCCTGGGACTGGCCCCCCGCTGCGACGACCAATAACAGGGTCAACAGTACACTTCGCTTCATTGCCCCAACCTCCCTCGTTATGGGAATGACTCCCTGAGATGGTTCAATTATCACCTCACGATTGCCCCTTCAGGGCAAATAACGTGGAGAAACTCCGAAGATGAGTGTACACGGCCGATCCGAAGGATTGTAATACTGATGCCGTGTGCCCGCTGGAAGATAGACACCATCACCGGGTTTCACATCGAACCAGCGAGTCTGACCGCGCTCGTCCACTTTGTCCTCCGGGAGTCGCACGTGCAGGGCGCCTTCCAAGAGATAAAGACCAGCATCTCCCCCATGCGTGCGTATGTCTGTCTCCCGTCCAGGCAGCAACTTGATTCTGCCCACGGTTACATGGTCCGTGCTCACCAAGATTCCAACCAGAACCTGGTTTTTTCCTCCTTCCAGTCGCCACAGAATGTCAGACTCGCGGACAACCTTCGTGCTAAAATTTCGATGAGCTTCCTGCTGGCTGTCAGGCCAGCGACCGATCCACTGATCCTGAGTGTATTTGGGACTCGATAGTTCCGGCTTCTCTGCGGGAGAAGGCTCGGACCGCGGCGGGATGTAGAATTCCAACACGCGCAGTGGCTCAGCGCCGTAACTGAAACCGTAATTCCATTTATTTCGACGCAGAAAGCCGGCTTCTCCCTGATTGACACGCTGTACCTCCCCGGTTTCCGGGTTGTTTAGCAGAAGGGTTCCGCTCAGAACATAGTAGACGGCATCCGTGGCAAACAGAGTCGGAAACCGATCCGAATGACGAAACACTTCCCCGGGGGCCATTCCATAGATCAGCTGATAAATATTGTCGCTCATGAAATAGAACGAATCGTGTACTTTTCCTGAGGTCTCGTCGCCCCACAAGACACGGGTTGTCTCCTGGAAGGGAATATGAGTCGGTTGATCGTAATGTTGAGCCTTGCCCAGCGAACACATAAACACAGTCTTTACCGCCAGGAGAACATAAAGTGACTTACGAGCTTTCATTTTGACCTCCTTTCAAGCACTCAAGCGCTTCTTATGGAATTGCGTAACGCGGTGAGCAGGGAATTAACGGGCCACCTGTCCTGCCAGAAAACCATTGATAATGTCTGGGGGGAATGTGTGGCCTCCTTCGTGAATTGAACAGGTGACGTTATCCAGAGATTCCAGGAACTTACAGGTGTATCCTTCTTCGGCCTCAATCTTGAAAGTCCCGTATTCCTGCCTGCCGTAGGTTAAGAGGAACTGTGTTTTTGAGGCTTCCATGATCGAGCGTATGCGGTCGAGGGGGTACGCTTCCCACAAGCCCGGAATAATGATGCCGCCACCCCAGCCGTAGTTCACTTCCCGGTCGATTACCGTGAATCCCGAAGAGATAACGGCCCCGCTGGGCTCTGACTGGAGCACGTTCCAGAGGGCGGCTTGCGCGCCCTGGGAAAGACCCAGCACGAAAATTTTCTGATACTTCTGCTTCAAATACTTGGTGATGGCAAGGCTATTGACGATGTACAGCGCTGAGTAGGAACCTCCACGGTTGAGAAGATAGGGGATGATGAAATCGTAGCTCAGCTTTTTTTCTCCGTTGTAGATGGCCACAAAGTCTTCGTTGGGTTTGACAAAGACGTAGGCATCACAATAGCGCTCTGTGAGACCTACGATATCCCTGTAATAAGTCCCCGGATCTCGCCTATAAATTCCTGAAGAGGCGTTGTGGCCGCTGCCCGGGATGATGAGGGCTGCACAGTTCGAAGCGGGAACGGCACCGGTGGTGGGGGTGAAATAGGAGTGAGCCTTATAGCCTTTTCCACCGAGTTGGTAGTCGAGCTGAAAAATGTGATCTTCAATGAAAGTTCCCTGGCTCAGTTTCAACTTTTCGAAAGCATTCTGGAACAAACCGGCGTCCATCAGATACTCTTCGATTCTCTGTTGAATTTCTCTGAAGGTAGTGGAAGCTGGGTGGAGTTGTTCATCCTCGGTGAGCAACTCGTCCATTCCGGGCGCTGACCAGAGGGCAGGAGCGTAGGCGAATCGTAACAACTCCCCTTCTTTGTCATACTCATGAGGGGGATAGAGGTTGTCTTCCCGGATGGGTTGCCCGGCCTTCACCGGTGCTTTTAAACTTCTGCCCACCACCTGGCTTTTGTGCGAGACAACCCCCTCGCCGATCTCACTCATAGGTACCTCCCGGACCTCAACACTGTTTTCGTTGATTCGATCGAAATCGGCTAGCCAACGTGAGGCCACTACAACTTCCCCCGTAGGCTCCACGTTTCCCGCTGCAGGTGACCACAGCCACCACCCTGTCATAAGGCCGATTACAACACCTCCACCTCCCAAGAAACCCGCGCGTCTTCTTGTCATTTGCCTACTCCCATTCGTTCTTCGACTCTATTTCTTCTCAGGTAAGTAGTTGGGCGCAACCTGAAAGAGCAGAATGGCCGGCTCCTCGGACATATTGAAATACTGATGCGGTGTCCCTTCCGGCACATAAAAGCCGTCCTTCGGCTCTAGGACAAAAGACTGCTTTTCCCCATCCTGAAAAGTGACAATGTCCAGTGACTTGCCTTCGAGGAAGTAAACACTTTCATCACCTCCATGTTCATGACGGTCGGTTTTTTGCCCCGGAAGTATGATCATCTTGCCGGAGGTCAGGTTTTCCGTTGAGGCATAAAGGCCCACCAGTGCTTGACCCTCCAGTCGCCACAAGAGATCCGAGTCATCCATGACTTCCATGGTGAAAGTGTCCTCCACCTTAGCTCGGGACATGGGCCATTGGCCGATCCATTTATCCTGAGCTTCCTTGAATTCCTCCAGAAAGGGTTTCGAGGTCGAGTAGGTGCCGGTAGTTCCGGCAAGTGGTGGTGGGGCAAAATGCTCGAGCACCCGGACCGGTTCCTTTCCAAAACTGAAGCCGTGGTGCCAGGTATCCTTGCGAAAGAACACCGCCTCCCCTTTATTCACCACATGCATCTCGCCGTTCGCCGGGTTGTTGATCGCGAGAGTTCCGCTGAGAACATGCCAGACCTCATCGGCTCCGTAAATGACGGGGTTGTCCCTCGAACTTCTGTAAAAGGCTCCTGGAGGCATCTGGAAAAGGAGTTGATGAATCTTGAGATTGGAGACATAAACGAGATCGGAGGCATACCCCATGGTATCGTTTTCTCCCCAGAAGGCCTTGGTGACCGATGCATAAGGGATATGGGCCGGCCCGTCAAAGGTCGGTCGTTGGTACTGCGCCAAAGTCCACGGGCAGAATGTGCAAACTAATACAAAGACAGACAACTTGATCGAAACTTTCATGTCCTCCTCCTAATCACATTCAACGATCAGTTTTCTAAGTTAGCAACTCTTCCAGATAAATCAAAAATCGAGGAATACTGCTCACCCCGATAGACGACTGTGCATCTTAGAGTGTGGCCCTCCAGCACGGCGGTGCTGGCCTTACGAACCTCTCGAGCTTCCGACTCATTCTCCACAGGAACAAACGATACAAGCCGGCCCTCTACCTCAGCTGTGCAACCCGGTTGGAAAGGTCAAACTCCCAAGAGTTCTGCGTGCCTTTGTACATCACGGACACCCGCAGGTTGTTTCCGTCCCGGGCTGCACGGCTGGCACCGAGAATTCGCTGGGCCTCCGCTTCATCTTCAATGGGAACGAAGATATTGACAATATAGGTCTTCTCGCTGGCTGCTGTCGTTTTCAGGTCATAGTAGGGAACCCAGTACAACACCGCATCCTTCACTTCGGGCAGGATGGGGTGACGATCCTCTCTGAAGGTGAATGTTTGCGGCAGTAGGGGTAGGGCTGCCATCACACCCCGCTCCCCTGTGAACAGGGCGTAGTCTTCCTTCAGGCTGAAGGGAACTCCGGGGTGGACTCTGACTGCGATGTCTGCATCCGGTGCCGATTCCACCTCATCCAGCACAACGAAAAAATGTGGCTTGCGGAAAATAATGTGTCTTCTCCATCCCTTTAGCTCTTTTCCCGGGTAAGCCTTGGAGGCGTCAATGAGCGCGTAATCCTGAGTCGCCGTGCTCCGGAACTCGAGCACTTTGGAAAAGTACTCGGGCCCATACTTCTGCTGCTCCCCATTGACAAAGACCACGTTATGCCCCAGGGCGTTGGCATGAACGTACTCCTTAAAGCGCCTCCGGTGATCCCAATAGCCCAAACCATTGGGCTGCAGGTATCCCAACTCCTTCACGTACCACTCCCCACGGTAGGCGATGGCGAATTGCCCGGAGTCCAGATGTCCGTGATGAGGGTCGTCGTGAATCCCACCCTTCGCTGCAAGAAGTGGGACATTTTCGTCTTCCCAGGAGGCTCTCATAATCACCCAATCGATGGTACGGAAATGCATCGACATCGGTGCAGAGGAATCGGGAAGGGAAGGTTCGATTTCAGCCTCCGGCCAGATGATGGAGTAGAGATCGAAGTCCAAGGGCCGCCGCCTGTAATCAAAAGGCCGAAACAGTTCCGCCAGCCATTTCGCCTGAGGGCTGTCGAGTTCTTGAGCCAGCTTATTATAGAGAGCGTAATTCCCCTGACTATAGGACATGTAGGTTAGATGGGCATCTCTTGCCTGAAGGAAAGCTCGGCTGTCGGCAAAGGCAACCGATCCGATTGGCGCAACGAAGGTATACAAAGGAAACTGGATGGTTTTTCTCAGCCGAGGGTTATCGAACATATCCACTCTTCCGCCGGAGATCTTTTTGAGCACGGCAGCAAATAGCACCGCATTTTCCATCCCATATCGCCAATAGCCGACACCCTCCTGATAGCCTCCATCCTGGCCGATCGATTCCTCAAAGTATTTGTTGATTCGTACTCGTGTTTCCTCCACCACATCCAAAAGCTGGGGGTCCTCCGAATACATCGCCAGCGCTGCCAGACCGACCCCGCTGAAACAGACCGGCAACCAGTTGGTCCGCCAGGCGTGGGCCCACCATTGGTAATCATAGTTGCCCCGCAGTCGAAGGACCGCATTTTCCAGAAGCGCGTTGCGGATTCTCTTGCGCTCATAGTCGTTGAGCGTGGGATAGATCCAGTCGTAAGTTGCGGCCAGCTGTTTGGAAGCCTCGGCAGCACCGAGGTCATAGGAATACACGATCTCGTTGTCTTCCTCCTCATTCCACTTGGCTCCATAGGGTTTGCCCATCCAGTAAAGCCATTGAAACTTGTCCCAGTTGTCCACCCAGCTGTCCAGAACACTCAGGGCTTCCGCAAACTCATAAGATTTGCGAGCGTACTTTTCATCCCCGGTCATCTGGTAAATAAAGGCAAGATAAAAAGCGTTTCTCCCCAGTTCAGTCCGATAATGATCGTAAGGATCCCCTGTCCGTATGAAATAAGGGCTGATTCCCTTACCTCTCGGGGGAACTTCCCGCGACACTGGCATATCCAAAAGCCGGTCACATTCCTTCAACAACCTCTGGTACACCACTTCCGCCCGCGGGTCGGTCCTCACTCGCTCTCTCAAAGCAGGCAGTTCTTCCTTGCTAAAGTGCAGATAGGGGTGCTCTAAATTCTTGGGCATGAGCCGTTCGAGAGATGCGGGGTTCGACTCGGCAAATATACCCGAAACCAGAAAGAAACTTAAAACTGCAAGCCCTAGTGAGTCAGAACATTTCATGCGGACCCCCTTTGCATTGAGCACCACCTAGGGTAGAAATCTTGTGGATTGGGCCACTGGCCATTCCTGTCCCAGGTTATTGTGCTGGCTCTATAATGAATGGACGCACAAATTATGTTAAGTATATTATTTGAAATCCTAACAGAGGGCCAATATTTTTTTCTCCCATGTCAACAGATAGTCCTGTGCATCTTTACTCTTCAGAAGGCGAATTGTCGAACGGCCCTGTATCAGAAGAACAAAGGATAGCGAAGAATGGTTTCCATCCTTTGCCCGGCATCCCCTTCCCCGAGGGCCTCCAACATCTTCTCGGCATGCTTACCGCTCTGTCCCGGCAGCGTTGCATTGGCTTTCTTTGGACAACGTCTGGTAAAACATTGTAACCAACACAAGGAGGATTAAGCATGAAGCGACCAATTAAGAACCGCATTTACCCTCTTGATCAGTAACACCCAACGGGAACAAAGGCACCGATTCGGAGGAGTACGCTTACTCGAAGGGTCTTAAAGATCTTTGTCACAGGTCGAAAATGACCAGGAAGATAATCAGTTCACTAAAGCTGTACGGGGGGCACCTCGGTTGGATCCAGCCCGTTGCCACCTTTGTGCTGATCTTTGCAGTGGCTATTGCTATTAGCGTGATTAGGGAGCAGGACATCCACTGGGCCGGTTTGCTTGCGATGGTTTTCTTCTACGCTCTGATGTATGGCGTAGGATTGATGGCAGCGAGTCTGAAAGGCTCGCACCTCGAGGACATGATCGTTGCCGGTCGGTCGATGCCACTGTGGATTGGTGCTTTTAGCATGGCGGCAACCTGGGTGGATGGCGGTTACATCAACGGCACAGCCGAGTACACCTATTCGACCGGATTGGTCTGGGCTCAGGCTCCCTGGTGTTATGCCCTTAGCCTGATGCTGGGAGGGATCTTCTTTGCCCGGAAAATGCGGCGTCAGCAGTTCATGACGATGCTCGATCCTCTCGAACGCCGGTACGGACAAAAGTTAACCGCCTGCCTCTACCTAACGTCGTTGTTCGGAGACATCTTTTGGAGCGCGGCAATACTGACGGCTCTGGGCACGACGTTTGGAACCATATTGGGAATGGACTTTATCACCTCAATCCTGCTCTCTGCGGCGATTTCAATTGCCTACACCAGGGCGGGAGGAATGTGGGCGGTCGCTTTTACAAACGTTTTACAGGTGGTGATCATTGTAATCGGACTCGCCGTAGTCGTTTTCTTCGTCACTCCTGAAGTCGGGGGGCTTTCCAGAGCTATTGAAACCTATCAGCAGGGGATGGGAGACAAGGCTGCAATTTTTCCACCCTTTGCCGGGTGGAAGGATCCAGCTTGGGGAAACGCCTATTGGAACTGGTGGGACATGGCCTTACTGTTAATCTTGGGTGGCATTCCCTGGCAAGGCTATTTCCAGAGAGTCCTCTCAGCAAAGAACGAAAACACAGCGGCAGGGCTCTCTCTCTTGGCAGGGGCTGTCTGCCTGTCAGTTGCCATCCCTGCAGCGTTGATCGGCGTGGTGGGATATAACGTACGTTGGACTGATTTTGGAACAACTGCCCCTGAGAATCCTGCCATGATTCTCCCTTATGTCCTTCGCTACATGACTCCACCAGTGATAGCAGCGTTAGGCTTGGGCGCTGTGGCAGCCGCGGTAATGTCTTCGGTGGCCTCCTCTGTACTGGCCAGCTCGTCTATGGCGGCCTGGAACATTTATCGGCCGCTGGTCAAACCCACGGCAAGTCGAGAGGAACTCGAAAAGGTGGTTCGAGTGGCCATCCTTTTTATTGGAATTGCAGCAACCATAGTCGGACTGAAAGTGCAGAGCGTTTACGCTCTGTGGTATCTCTGTTCCGATTTCGTTTACTGTATACTGTTCCCGCAGCTGACCACTGCCCTGTTTTTCAAACGAGCCAACCGTTACGGAGCTGCCGCTGGGCTGGTGACCTCTTTCATCTTAAGGATGGGGGGAGGAGAATCGATGCTGGGAATTCCTGCCATCATTCCTTATCCAATGATCGAAAACGGTGTCGTTCTTTTTCCTTTTCGTACACTGGCGATGACCTCAGGCCTCCTCATGATTATCGTGGTGTCCCTACTGACCCAGCGAAGCTGTCCGCCCCAACCTCTGGAACGTGCGAAAGACGCCGAACTAGAATCCTCAAGTGTGGGTCCTATGGAGAATTAAACGAACACTTTGACTTATGGATCCGAGCAGAAATTTTTTGCAAAAAATTGAAAAGTTTGATATGCCTTCTGTTCAGCCAGAAGGGGCAAGGAAATATGTCAAACAGGGTTCGCCAGTTAACGATTGGAACTATCATCAAAGACACGGAAGGAGCGTTCGAGTTCATACTGAAAATGCTTCTGCAGCATGAAGCGAATGTCGAGGCCAGTCAGATGACACGTCTTGGAGGTCTGATGTCGCTGATTGCAACAGTGACGGTGCCAGCCAAGAGGCTGGAGACACTCTTGCGCGAGTTGGGAACTCTATCGGATGAAATAGTGATGGTTGAACAACCTATAAGCTCAGCGTTAGAGAAGGGGCTTGTCCTGGACGAAGGTTGCGAGCTTGTTGTTGAGTGTGCTGATCACTTAGGGATTATCTACGCGATCACGGAGCAACTCAGAGAAAAGGGGATCCGGATTGAAGATATACAAAGTGAGGTCGTGAACGCCCCTTTTTCGGGAACGGCGATGTTTAAGATGAAGGCCAAGTTGCGGCCGCTCGGTGTATTCTCCTTTGGTGCTTTGGAGAGGTGGTTGGGCGAAGTGGCGGTGGACCGTGGAGTCAATATTAAGGTCAATCTAATTCCTTCACCCATTTCCAGTGCGGAATCCTCACGTGAGCACCTCTGTGGCCGGTGAAGTATCATTGTTCGCCGATCGCTCATTTCGTCGTGCTGAGGGCAGCTTGCGGAAATGGTTAAGAAAAAAAGAAAATCAAGAAGAAAAGTCACCTTGCAGGACATTGCTCAAAGAGTTCAGGTCAGTATTTCAAGCGTTTCCCGTGTGGTCAGTAATTATCCGGGAGTCCATCCGGAGTTGCGCCTGCGCATTGAGCGGGCAATGCGAGAGCTTGATTATCGTCCGATTTCCAGTAGAAGGACATTTCAGAAGCCGGGCAACTACATTATCTATTTCCTGCTGACCAATCGAGACTTGGATATTCCCGTCCATTCGAGAATCTTGCAGGCAATTGAAAAAGAGACCACCGCAGAAGGGGACTTGCTACTGTTTAGAAGCTTTCGATATAATCCGGGAAGTCCCCCTGAAGATTTGAACATTTTTCAGTCAATAGAGCTCACTCAACTGGGGAATCGGGCACTTCCCGCCGGTGGAGTAATACTCACTGGCTTAACTTATCCCAACCTTTTGGACGCATTGGGAAGTTTGGAAATTCCTTATGTGCTCTTAGGCAATAACTATGCGGGTTCTGACGAACTGACGAGTGACGCTGTCATCTTTGACGGCCATCAAGGTGCTTGTGATGCCACCCGTTATCTGATCGATCTCGGACACACCAACATCCTCTTCGTCGGCGATCCCAATATAGGCTGGTTCTCTAGCCTCTACCAAGGTTATGTCGAAGCACTAAACGAGGCAGGGCTCAAGCCTTTTGCCCAAACCAAAACTCTCTCTGACAGCTTCTATTCCAATGGCTATTTCAGTGTTGAAATGGCATTTGAACAATTGCGTGAGATCACCGCTATTTTTGCCGGTTGTGATGAGATCGCCATGGGAGCATGGAAAGCGTTGAACGATCGCAATCTTTCGGTACCGCAAGATGTGAGCCTGGTCGGCTTCGATGATGAAGAGTATGCAGCCTTTACAGTTCCTCCCCTCAGCACTGTCAGGATTGACGTCGAAGCCATTGGGCGGGAACTTGTCAGGCAACTTTACAGAAAGCTTGAAGATCCTTCACTCAAATTACCTCTGATGAACCTTTCGACGACCCTAATTAAGCGGGGGACTTGTAGACCCTTGGCGGTCCTTTCCGAGTCTGTTTGAGGATCTTTCTCCGGAAAACCAGGGGACCTCTGCGGGCTAAGGTGAGGTACGTTACTCCTTTTTTCCACTGCTGTAGCTTACATCAAAAACGATCGTTTTCAGGTCGGTCATTTCCAGGAGGGCGTACTTGCCCCCCACCCGACCGACACCGCTTGCTTTGCCTGAGCGACCACCGAAGGGCAGGTGAGTCTCCCAATAGTTGGAGGACTCGTTGATGTTGACCCATCCGCTCTGGAGTTGCTCGGCGAAGTAGAAAGCGCGGGAAAGGTCGCGCGTGTAGACCGAAGACAAAAGCCCGTATTCGCAGCTGTTGGCCAGTAACAGGCACTCTTCATCGCTGGAGAAAGGGATGATTGGAGCGATGGGTCCAAAGGTCTCCTCTTGGCTGACAAGCATGTCTGGGCTCACCTGGTCGAGGATGGTCGGCTCGTAGTAGAGATCAGTGGGGAAACCGGCTGCCCGCCGGCCCCCACACACCAGTTTGGCTCCCTTGGCCAGGGCATCCTCTATATGGATGTCCATTTTGGAGGCGACTCCTTCGTTGTTTAGTGGGCCCATCGTGGTCCGCTCATCGAAGGGATCACCTAAGACAATGTCTTTGGTGGCTTGGGTGAGGCATTCTACAAACGCATCGTGGATGGCCTGGTGAACGAGGATACGCTCTCCGGCTGAGCAGCTTTGCCCGGCACACAAGAAGCAGCCCAGGACAGTGCCCTTCACCGCCTTTTCCAGGTCCGCGTCGTCGAGGATGATCATTGGCCCGTTGCCTCCTAGTTCCAACAGCATCGGCTTACAAGCACCGCGACGAGCCACCAGGCGGCCGACCTCGGTCGAGCCCACCAGCCCGATGGCGTCGGTGTCTGGGTGACCCGCAATCTCATCGCCAACTGTCGCCCCTGGTCCGGTGATGAGGTTAAAAACTCCTTCGGGCACTCCGGCGTCCACGATACACTCGGCCAGCTTAACGCCTACTAGAGAGGTGGTCGAGGCTGGCGACCAGACAATGGCGTTGCCGGCCGCTAAGCCGGGAGCCAAAAACTCGGCCGGCATAGTCAAAGGCCAGTTCCACGGGCTAATGACGGCGCACACGCCACGCGGCTGACGCAGGGTGAGCACTCGCTTGTTGGGGCTGCCCGAGGGGATGACTGAGGTTTCCAAACGCTTTATGTCCTCAGCAGAGATCCGGAAGTATTCAACACACTCATCCACCTCTTCCAGTGCTTCGGTATGATAGGGCTTGCCTTGATCCAGCGTGACAATTCGGGCGATTTCGTCTCGCCGCTCCTCGATCAAGTCAGCGACGCGATGACATAGGCGAGCTCGTTCAAAAGGCGGCATTTGGGCGATTTTGCCCTTGTTAGCGTTAGCTGCGGCAATGGCCGCGCGAGCATCTTCCCGTGTACCCTTGGGTAGTTCGGCGATGACCTCACCGCTAGCCGGGCTGTAAGCTAGGAAGGTTTCCCCGCTTTGGCTCTCTACCCACTTTCCATCAATGTACATCTCGTAGCGCTGCCGCATCATGCTCACCTCCTGATTTTGCTTATCTGTAGTTTTTCAACGCTGCTACAAGAAGTGGGGGTGTCATGGTAGCTCCATAGAACCGCTGAGTCAAAAAAACGGAGAAACCCCACTGGGAAGGAAGATTAACCCAAGCGACCAATAATGAAAAGAGTTGGCGAGTGAGGAGTGTGATTAAAAGCTCGAATTTAGAACGCATTGACAACAGCGTGCAGCCAAGCTGGGCCATCTCGGACATTAACCCGCCTACCTCGGGAAGCTGCATTGGGGTGACCCGCTTAAGGGCGGTCTGTTTGCGGGAAGTAAAAAAGTTGACATGTTCAATATATCATTGGTACATTTCAAGTTCCACGGTAGGGTGCACAGAAAAGTTCCGGAGTACCGAAAGCATCTTTTATTGAGCCTTGACTGAACCCACCAAATGATTGTCGGGCCATTATTGATTTCACTAAAAAAGATCTAATCGAGAGGTGCATCATGAGAACGGTAATCGGAGAAGGTCGGTTTGACAAAATCCTGAATACCCACTACTCGCAGGCCATCCGTGTTAACAACCTGGTCTTTGTGGCTGGCCAGTTGCCAGTAGATGACAATTTCAACATCATGAGCAGAGGCGATGTGGGTGCTCAGGCTCAGAAAGTGTTCGAGAACATGAAGTCAGTCCTGGCCGAGGCCGGGGCGACCATGCAAGATGTTGTGCAGGTCGAAATCTTCGTCAAGAACATCAGACACTTGCCCATTATTGCACCGGCGCGCCGCGAATATTTTGGTCAGAACCGGCCTGTGGCCACGCTTGTTGAAATAAACGAGCTCGTTCATCCCGATGCGCTGATTGAGGTGAGCGCTATAGCGGTGATCGACAGTGCAAGCCAATGAACCGAACTCCAACGAATGGTGTTCCGCCAGCCAGTTGCCTTTCTGGTGTCGTGAAACCTTTTTGGCTAAGGAGCAAAATGCCTTCAAAATGGCGATCGCACAGACCTGCCATGAATGCCCATCTGAGTTTCGAAGCTTTAAGTGGATGAGCTAATGCATGCCCGTTGGTGGATGCTGAGTTTGCTCTTTCTCGTGGCTATGATCAACTACGTCGATCGGCAGAGTCTATCCGTGGCGGTGCCAGCTATCAGAGAACAGTTCAACCTGAGCGCCACAGAGTACGGGCAGATTGTTTTTGCCTTTATGCTTGCCTATGCGATCATGCATCCGATCGCAGGGCGATTCATAGATTCAGTGGGAACTCGTAAAGGATTTACACTCGCCGTTGTTTGGTGGTCTGCTGCGAGTATGATGCATGCGTCGGCAAGGGGATTTTGGTCCTTGGGGGCTTATCGCTTCCTTCTAGGAGTAGGGGAAGCGGGCCTCTTGCCCGGGTCTGTAAAGGCCATTTCGGAGTGGTTTCCTAAATCTGAAAGATCCTTAGCCGTAGGGGTGACCAATGTCGGCATTACTCTGGGGGCGGTCGTGGCTCCACCGCTCATGACCTGGTTGATCTTAACTTATGACTGGCGTTTCGCTTTTCTCATCACCGGTCTACTGGGATTTGTTTGGGTGGTATTTTGGCTAATTTTTTACCAAGAACCGGAAACAGGAATGGTTTCCAGCGTGGGGCCAGAAGATCTCGTCGAAGTGCACCAGGAGCCCAATTCCGGAGAGGAAGCCAATTCTGACTTTTCGTGGCTGCAGCTTCTAAAGTATCGCCAAGTTTGGGGCCTAATGCTGGCCAGACTTCTGGCAGACCCTGTCTGGTACTTTTACCTCTTTTGGCTTCCCGAGTACCTCAATCGGGAAAGAGGCTTCAGTTTGAGTGAAATTGGTCATTTTGCATGGATCCCATTCGTGGCAGGCATGGTGGGAAACCTGGTGGGAGGATGGATCCCTGGTCAGCTCATAAAGAGAGGATGGTCTTTGACTTGGGCGAGGAAGGGTGTCACCGTGGCAAGTGCTTTTCTAATGCCCTGCGCGATCTTAGCAGCATTCGTACGAGAAGCCGGCTTAGCAATAGCTCTCATTAGCCTAGCCGTTTTCCTGATTTGGATCTGGGCTACCAACCTGTTCACATTGCCGGCCGACTTGTTCCCTTCGAAGGTGGTGGGTTCGGTTTACGGATTGTCCGGTGCGGCTGGAAGCTTTGGGGCCGTCCTTTTCATGCCTGTCGTGGGGGTTATCGTGGATAATTTTTCCTATACCCCGGTCTTCGTCACGGTCGGTTTGTTGCATCCGGCAGCCGCTTGCATCATTCTTTTAACCATACCGAGGGTGGAGTTGATAAGTGGGAAACAAAAAACTGCTTGAACAAGGATCGCCTCTTTTTGATTTTCCGTTGATCCTTGGTCACACGGTTAAACCGTGCACAAGCACTCGTTTTGCTAACTTTTGAAGTTTAAAGGGAGGTTTTACAATCATGTTCAAGAAAGGAATTTTACCCGGCCTACTCGGGATTGGACTGCTTATGGTGGCGTCCCTTCAGGGTCAGAGTGACGAGCAGATGGAAGTCGTAAGAAAAATTCGAGAAAACAGGGAACCCACCTTCGGAACGTGGGTCTATCTGAAGGATCCAGCTATAACCGAAATGTTGGCTGACGCGGGTTTGGATTGGATGATCATCGACATGGAACATGGGAACTTGAATGAAGACCTGGTTCAGAGTCTCGTGGTTCCCCTGAAGGGCACAAAGTGCGTGCCCTTGGTCCGTATCCCTGAACTCGATAGGGGAATAATCAACAAGCTCCTCGATACGGGTGTTCAGGGTATCCTCGTTCCGTTCGTCTACTCAAAGGAGGATGCCCAAAAGGCGGTTCGGTACGCCAAATATCCCCCGCAAGGAGATAGAGGAATAGGGTACGCGCGTGCACAGGGATGGGGACAAAAGGTGCAGTCCTACTTAGGAAAAGCGAATGACGCTGTGCTGATTGGTCTCATCATTGAAACAAAGGAAGCACTGGACCAAATTGATGAGATCCTCGAGGTTCCGGGCATCGATTTCATTTTGCCCGGGACATATGATCTTTCTGGTGCCTTAGGCGTGATCGGGCAATTTGACCATCCTCTAGTGTTAAAGGCCAAGGAAAAAATTGAGAAGGCTTGTAAGAGAAAGAACATCGCGCTTGCCTCTTGGGCAATGGGCAAGGAGGGGATCGAAAAGGCGATTAAAGAGGGTTCGAACTTCGTTGCGCTCGCCGGGGATGTCGATTGGATCGGACAGGGGGTCGGGAACTTGCTAAAAGCGGCACAAGAGGTAACGAGCCACTAGCGCGTAGGGACTGATTTTCGGTCTGGGGTAAGGAAGATGTGGGACGCGCTCGAACTTGAACCTGCTTCGGGATGCATAAAAAAGTAAAACGCCACGGCTTGATAGAAAGCAGCAGGTTGTTGCTTCGCCAATCAACCAATGTAAGGGAGCAAGCAGGAAAGATGAGAGAGTATGATGTCAGTTTCGAATCAACACATATTCACTTCCTAGAGGAGGGCTCGGGCTTTCCGGTGCTTTTGCTGCATGGTTCTGGCCCGGGCGTCTCCACCATGGGAAATTTCCGCAAGGTGCTCGACGGGTTGGCCAATCGATACCATGTGGTGGCGATGGACTGGATCGGATTTGGCAGCTCGGGACAGCTTTCATCGCCTCCCTACTTCGACATGGCGCTGTGGGAGCGCCAAATACAATTTGCCTTGGACCGCGTGACGGGCGAGAAAGTGGGTATCCTGGCGCACTCTCTCGCATCTGTGTTTGCCCTGAAGGCAGCTGCGTCGAACACGAGGGTGTCGAAAATCCTAATGACAGGAGCCATGGGGACTCCGTTTCAAGCGAACGAACACCTGACGAGAATTTGGACCTTTCCCGCAACACAGGAGGAATTGCGAAAGGCATTGGAGTGTCTGGTGTATGACCAGAGCGTGATCACTGACGATTTCATTCAAAATCGCTTTGAGAACCTTCACCGGGGTAACTATGAAGAGTATTTTTCCTCCATGTTTTCCGGTGACAAACAGCCTTATGTCGATGCCTCCATATTGTCCGCTGAGCTGCTGCAAGAAATCCAGTGCAAAGTCCTGATACTGCACGGCCGTGATGATTTGCCCATTCCTTTTGAAGAGACCGCGTTGGTACTGGCTAAGAACATTCCTCGTGCAGACCTTTGGATCATAGCGCAATGTGGGCATTCCCCTGCCTTGGAGCATCCGAATAAGCTGCTAGCCGCAGCCAAGAGTTTGTTTGGGTGAGCAAGGGCGTGTATTTTCAGAAAACAGTTTAATTTGAGCGCCACAGAGTATGGACAGATTGTGTTTGCCTTCATGCTTGCCTATGCGATCATGCATCCGATTGCCGGGCGATTGATAGACTCGGTGGGAGCCGTAAGGGGTTTTCTTTAGCAGTTGCTTGGTGGTCTGCTGCCAGTATGATGCACGGGCTGGCAACGGGATTTTGGTCTTTTGGCTTTCAAACACTGGCCTTGACATTCTGACTGTGTTTGGGACTATATTAGAACTAAAAGCCGTTGGAAGGATGCCCTACGACCCTCACCCCAAGCCAGGAGAAGAAGCAGACTGGTGCCCAGTACACCATGTCGTTGATTGTGAGTGCGTGCACCCTCAGCTAAACAACCTGCTTTTGCGATGCACGATCTACCCGAGAGGAAACAACTTAGCAGCGAATCGAGCTGCGGGGATCACGAAGACAACATTGAGTATGCTGGTTTGGTTACGCGTAAAGTGATTCCCGGTAAGATGAGCCAGTGTCTCGCCCCGTATACAAGTCGTCTGCACCCACAGAGAGTCCGCCCAAGACGAGGAGTTGCTTTCCTACCAGGCTCGTTTGCGGAGTTGCTTGAGGAAAGAGGCCTCGGTCACGCGAGGGCATTTAACATACTTGGTTCTCAGAAAGCCCGAGACAGAGAATCTCAGCTGCTTGTGTTCGGAGATGTTGCTTACCGTGGAACCTTTGTCTGCGGTTTGCCGACCTATCAGAAACTTCATATCTCAGTGTGCATGGAATCATTAATCCCAAATGTTCAATCAGTCAAACCATCTTGAAAGGATGACTTCGCTATGCAGTCCCAAAGACCAACTCAATGTCGATTGATACTAGCCGTGCTGGCGACCTTTTTGATACTTGTTGCTACCTGTTCGCAAGAGCAGCCAACTACGAATCCTGAAGCAGCCGGTAACCGGGCCCGGGCTCCAATTCGAGCGCCTGGCGAAGGCACGATCACCCGTCCTGCCCGGGGTGATTGGGATACCGGCTGGTTCCACGCAGAGATTTTCCGACAATTATTACAAGAGTTAGGATACACGGTCGAAGAAGCTCGGACGTTGGGCGATCCAGCTTTTTTCGAGGCTGTTTCACGGGGTGAGGTCGATTTTTGGGCAAATGGCTGGTTTCCTAACTCCGATAAAGAATTGCAGGAAGTCCAAGACGCAGTCGCTGTCGTGGGCTATGTGGTGAAGGCAGGAGCTCTACAAGGATACCTCATTGACAAGAACACGGCTCAAAAATATGACATCACCAATCTCAAGGACTTCAGGAGGCCTGAAATCGCGAAACTCTTCGATACGGACGGTGATGGAAAAGCTGATCTTACCGGTTGCAATCCCGACTGGACCTGCGCAGACGTAATTGAGCACCACCTGAGTGCTTACGGCCTTCGCGACACCGTCCACCAAGTGCAAGGTGAGTACAGCCATCTAGTAAACCAAGCGATGGCCCGTTACAAGCAAGCCAAGGCGATTTTCTTTTACACCTGGACGCCCAATTGGACGGTGGGTGAGTTACTCCCGGGTGAGGATGTGGTCTGGCTTGAAGTTCCATTTCCCAGTCTACCTGATGAGCAGAAAGACGAGGAAGAACTAACGACTGTTTCGGGCGTGAAGGGGTGTGTGGACGATCCGTGCGATCTAGGCTGGCCGCCTAATGATATCCGTGTGGTGGCGAATAAGAGATTCCTGGAGGAAAACCCAGCGGCCGAACGACTATTTGAGCTAGTCGAAATACCCCTTGTTGACATCTCCACACAGAACGCCCGGATGTTTCAAGGGGAGAAAAGCGAGAAAGACATCCGCCGTCATGCTGGCGAGTGGATCGAAAAGCACCAAACTCTGGTAGATAATTGGCTAAGGGAGGCCGGAGAAGCCGCCTTGTAAAGGGCAGCGAAGGATTTCTATCCCGTTCCATGTAACAGCCCCCCCAAGGCGTTTATCGGCTGTCAAGCTGTTTACAGTCCTCGGTTCACGGTCTCAACCGGCTCATTGGATTCTTCCGCCTCTGGCGCCTCCTTCTTATTCTGAGGGACTATTGTCTCGCCTTCTGTAACAAGAATAAACTGATTGGAATCGATGGGCCCCATTTGATCAACGATCCCACTGGGCCAGTGAACCTGCAACTTGGTGACTTTCTGTTGCGCTCCGAGGCCAAAATGAACTCTTAGATGGTTGGAAGAAAGGTAGCTTCCTCCTCCTACTATCTGCGTTTTCTGAATCCCTGTGCCGGTTTGAAGAGTCAAGACAGCACCAATCCCATTCCTGTTGCTTTTTACCCCCCGTAGTCGGATACTCAACCAATTCTGTCGGTTTCCCCCATTATTGCGGAGAAGCATCGGCTTCTCTCCAGCATTAGCGACCAGAATGTCCACATCCCCATCGTTATCATAATCAGCAAAGGCCGCTCCGCGGCTGACTTGCTTCTTTAACAGGGCTTCTCCATGTCCTAAAGACACTTCCTCAAAGCGGGGGCCAATGTTTTCGAAAAGAAGTTTAGGCTGCTGAAAAGAGCGCCCTGGTGTGATCAAGTGAACCCGATCATCGATGTGACCGTTGGCTGCAAAGAGGTCGAGATCGGCGTCGTTGTCGAAGTCAAAAAATCCCACTCCGAATCCCACGTACTGGCTGCTGGCACGTTTTACATTGATCCGGGAGCTGACGTCTTCAAAAAAGAAGTTGCCCAGGTTGCGATAAACAGCCAGGTACTCTGGGCTATCCAAATTGGTAACGGCCAGATCAAAAAGACCGTCTCCGTCATAGTCGGCGCAGCCGATACCCATCCCGGATTGTGCCTCGCCGTTCTCGCCCAAAGCAACACCGGCTAGCAGACCGATTTCTTGAAAAGTTTCGTCCCCGTTATTCCGAAAAAGATAGTTTGGATCAGTATCGTTTGCGATATAAATATCTGGCCACCCGTCCTGATTTAAATCGGCTCCCACCACGCCGAGACCTTTGGCAGCAAAAGAGGAGATACCTGTGTCAGAGCTGACATCAGTAAAAGTTCCATCTTTATTGTTGCGGAACAGCAGATCAGGGATGCCCTCATAGATTTTAGGGGAACAATAGATCCGGAATCCTCTTTCCACGGGCCCGCACACTCTATTATCGTCGAAGTCAAAGTCGGCGTAACGGCAGACGTAGAGATCGAGAAAAGCGTCCCTGTTGTAGTCGAAGAAAGCCGCGCTGGTACTCCATCGGCCACCTCCCCCTAGACCTGCTTTTCTTGTTACATCAGTAAAGGTGCCATCTCCGTTGTTTCGATACAGCTGGTTTGGTCCTCGGAAATAAGTGAGGTAAAGATCGTCGTACCCATCATTGTTGTAATCTCCAACTGTGACTCCCATGCCGTAGTAGAGGTTTTCCTGAATTCCCGCCTGGCGGCTCACGTCTTGAAACTTACCATTCCCGCGGTTTCGGTAAAGCGCGTGGTTGATCTCCCCATCGTAGTGGAACCCTGGAACTTTGCCACCATTGACCAGAAAGATGTCTAGCCAACCATCTCCGTTGTAATCGAAAAACGCACATCCGGAACCCATGATTTCTACCAAATATTTTTCAGGAGTCGCTGCTCTGATATGAATAAAATCAATGGCGGAAGCCTGGGTCACATCTAGAAACTGAACCCCGGCCTGGTTCCTTGCAATTGATCTGCCCAGTTCCGCAAGGACAAAAAAAAAGATGAATGAGGAACTGAGAAAAAATAGTGCCCGTTTAAAGATTCGCACAGTTAGTCAGACCTTTTTGTGAGAAGCTTCAGGTAGAGCTCCTTCTCCTTTTTGCTTTCTTCTAAGCTTCCCAATTTGGCTAAGGCGGAGGAGAGGTTTAGATGGTACAGGGGATTGTCAGGATCCAAATCGACAGCTTTTCGGTAAGCAGACGCTGCTTCCCGGTGTTCTTCCTTTGTGAACAAAAGATTGCCAAGAAGATTGTGGTAATCGGGCAGGACGGGATTTAAGTTGATGGCTTTTTTCACAGCTTCAACAGCGGCAGGAATGTTTTTGAGCTCGTGCAAACAAACCGCCCTGGTGTAGTGATACATTGAATCATAGGGCTGCAGTTCTAAGGCTTTTTCGATGTTGCGTAAGGCTTCGAGGGGACTTCCGCGATTGAGATAGACTTGAGCTAGTCCGAAACAAGCTTCATGACTATCCGGCGCGACTTCCAGGGCTTTTTGAAATGCCTTTAAAGCCTGGTCCAGATTATCTCGCCATAAATGTTCTTCCCCTTCGAGATACAATGATCGGCCCTTTAGCCGACTTTTCTCTTGAATTTGGCTTTCTGAATCAAGTGCCTGAAACCGGGACAGAATCTGTTGAGTCTTCTCAACGTCGCCTTGCTTTCGATAGGCTGCACTAAGAAGAAAATAAGCCTCAGCCAAATTAGGGTCCAATTCAATTGCCTTTTGAAAATGATCTATTGCCTGCTGAGTTCTATCTAGATTCAGAAGAGTTTTCCCAAGTTCTTGGTGGACAAACGGCAGATTAGACCGTAACTCCAGGACCTTTTCGAAATGGTCAACCGCTTTCTGATAGCTCTGCTGACTCTGGCTATACAATTCAGCCAAATTGAGGTGGGCCTCTATAAGGTCCGGCTTCAGTTCTAACACCTCCAAGAGACGCTGCTCTCCCTCATCATAGCGTTGTCGGCCGAGCAAGTTTCTTCCCATCAGGTGCAGGGCGTGTACTCGCACAGGATCATCCTTTGAAACCTTCTCTTTCAGTTTCTCCAGCACAACTCGAATTTGCTCCTCCGCTTCCTGAAGGTTCCCTTGTGCTTGCAGGAGATAAGCCAGATTGAGGCGGACTTTGAGGAGCTCAGGATGAACGCCTAGGACTTGGCGGTTGACATCATATGCTTCTTGATACCGACCCAATTTGTAGAGGAGTCTTGCAAGTGCTATGGCTGCTTGCTCATGGGTAGGCTCTAGTTCCAGCGCCTGCCGATATTCAACCACTGCCTCCAAAAACTTGTCCTGGCTCTCATAGCTTCGCGCCGATCGCAGCCGTTCCTCGAGGCCTTTGTGTTCTTCGCGAGGGGTTTGGCCATAAGTCCAGCTAAGCACTGCAGTGAGTAGGAAGGAAACAAGAACGTTTTTCATCGCCGCTGATACAAACACTATTTGAACTATTTCCCCACCAATTCACGGCTGACAACCACTGCTCGGCAACCCCCTTTCCTATTTTCGTGGGCTCAAGGTTTTAATCCTGCTATGAGAGCTCAATATTTTTTCACACGCCTGAGTGCCGCAGCCGCATCGGCTCTTAGTTCTCCACTATCCAAGATGAAAATCTTATAGCCCTCCTCGATGCGCTGTTCAATCGTTTCCGCATTGGCGGGAACACCACACGGAATTCCTTTTTTCTTACAGGTAGCCAAGATCTTCCTCATGGCCTGCTGGACTTCAGGGGCGGATGGATCTGCAGGAAAACCCATGGAAGTCGCCAGGTCTAAAGGACCAATAAAGACGCTTGAGACACCGGGAACGTCGAGGATGGCTTCTAGGTTCTTCACCCCTTCCGCCTCTTCGATCTGCAAAAATAAAATGATTTCTCCGCCTGGATCTAAAGGCCAAATGTCGGCCCGTTTTACATACTCTTTTAAGGACAAACCCCAATAGCGCAATGCGATCAGGGGCGATACACCTCTCAAACCTGGAGGGTCAAAATCAGGTGCCCCTCTTTCCTGAGGATATCTGGCTGCCCGCACGGCAGCCAGCGCATCTTCAGGAGTGTTAATGTGGGGAAACATCACACCGTATGCCCCCAGGTCCAGCGCCTGCTTGACAAGGAACTGCAACTGTTCCCGACCATTACTGGGTATGGCCAGAGTGGGGACCACATTGGGGCGCAAAGAGCTGTTTTCTAAGGGCTCTTGACGCGAAAGCATTCCCTGCAGAAACTGCTGCAGCCGCTCAAAGTCGAGGGCACCGTGTTCCATGTCAATAGTTATAAAGTCAAGCGGCGAATCAGCCAGAACGGCCGCGTTAGTTAGCGAGAGATCCTGGGGCGAAATGCCAAAGATGGGCTTGCCCTGCTGCAGGGTTTCAATGATCCGGTTAATTCGCTCGCGAGACTGAGCCAAAGTGGGGGGAAGAGCGAAGGCAAATAGGAAGACGAAAAACGCAAATGGAGAGAGCTTTTCAAAAGGTTTCATGAAGATTCCCCAAGACTTGAGCAAGAGAGACGAAAAGAAGTCTTTGCTCAAGCTCTTGCCTCATTCGTCAGCCATTTGGGCAGCGTTAGAAGCTACCTCTCAACCCGTACAAATCTATAGTGCCACCAATCCTAAGTCAAAGGAAAGAGTTTAGTTTCGCTGTCCAAATTATTGAATCATATTATCGAATTATCCAAATTATTGTATATTAGAAGACCGCTTGTGCCCTTTCGAGCTCGATCTGTAACCTTCTAAGTATTTGAGAATACGTATCTTGATCTTTGTACTCGATCTTAACTGAAGACTTCGGTATATAAATTGCATTCATTGTTAAAAGGGGAATTTAAGCTTGACGCGATTTTTACGCTTGTTGACAATTTAGCAAAATTTGACAATATGCATTGACAATATTCAGAAAATCTTGACAATATGCAGAGAAGGTCGATATATGGGCACACGAGCATCTTTCTTTAGAGACTTGTATACAAATATAGAGTAATGTCAAATCCTACCAGAGTTGATTCTTGTGCGACAGGGAGGTAGCATTTCATTTTGAAAGATTCTAGCGGGGGGATCCGAGTCTTGATAGCGTCGGCAACCTTCACAAGAGCATGATGTTAAACTCGAGTTCTTTGATCCAAATAATCCATTGTTAGGGGCAAATATAGGGACATTTGTCAAGTTAGGAACTTTTTAACCTTTTTAACCTAAGTCTTAAGGAGGGGGAAAAATGAGACGTAACGTTTCAGGTTTCGAATGGGTGGGGATTTTCTCCTGCCTAATTTTGTTAATGTCCACGGCCGCTCTGGGCCAGCTCACCGGCAGGATCCAGGGGCAAGTTACAGATGCGACGGGAGCTGTTCTTCCGGGTGTGGAAGTGACCGTTACTAATGAAGCGATCGGGTTCTCGCGTGTGGTAATTACTGCCGATGATGGCTACTACCGAGTTTCCGATCTTTTGCCGGGCACCTACACGGTAAGTGTGGAAATGCCGGGATTTAGGACGAGTATTCGAAGCAATGTAGAGGTCAGCGCGGAATCTGTCCTGGGGCTGAATGTGACTCTGGAGGTGGGTGAAATCACGGAGTCGGTTACTGTCAGTGGCGAAACAATTCAAGTGGAGACCCAGGTGACTCGAATCTCGGAGGTGCTCCAGGAGGACGATATTCGGGAACTACCCATGCAGGGCCGGGGTGTCCTGAACATCGTGATGATCACGCCCGGACTTGTGGGCAAGCAAATGCAGCAGGGAAATTATTGCTGTGATGTTTTTTCTAATTACGGAGCTCCGCGGATTAATTCAGGTGCTAATGAGCAAAAGGCTGTCTTTATGCTGGACGGGATTGACCTTCGCTACAGCGAAGGGAGCGGTTGGGGGATGTCTTTTTCTCCCAGCCCGGATGCCATTCAGGAAGTCCGCGTGACGACCAATCCGCATTCAGCGGAATTTGGCCGGGTCAGTGGGCCTCAAATCCAGATCGTGACCAAGGGTGGGACCAACAACTTCCATGGGACGGCTCACTATCTGTTTAACGGTGACCAACTGAATGCCAGAGCCTTCTTTAGTGATTCCAAACCGGACATCGAGTATAACCTTTTTGGAGGAACGGTGGGAGGGCCCATTCTGAAGGACAAGTTGTTCTTTTTTGGAGCTTATGAAGGACTGCAGTCCACGCGCGCGGGAAGCCAAAGAGTGGTGGTGGAAACACAGGCTTTTCGCGATTTTGTGGTGAACACGAGACCGAACACCCTTGCCGCAAACTTGCTTCAGCAGTTCCCACCTGTCAAATATGCGACACAAGAGCTGCAAGACGTGGGAAGCCCCCTTCCGGGAGTTTTTAATTGGGACTCTACTCCAGACGGTATTCCAGATCTGGGGGTGATCACACTGGATGATCCTTTTAAGCGCGACGGAAACCAGTACAATGGGAGAATTGATTTTCACCATCCCAACGACAAGGATCGTATCTTCGGTACCTATTGGTTTTCCCACCCCGAGTGGGGGCTTTCGCGGGTCCGTACGGCGTTTATTGGGCTCACCGACACGGCAGTCACTTCAGCTCACTTCACCCATACTCGGTCTTGGACACCCACGGTATTGTCCGAGGTTCGCTACGGACTGGATATCATCGATTTCACCAGTGGCGCACCCGTCAGACGCTTTCCCCACATTCCAAGTACTGGGGCCGACGATGGCTTCGGGATCGGAGCGCATGGCTGGTCAGAATACGACTCCTATGTTCACTATGCTGAGGGAGTGTTTTCCATCAACCGGGGCAAACACGCCTTTAAGTTCGGTACCACTTACCGGAATTCCGATCTACATGCTGAATGGCCCAACGTCCCCAGCTACGGCTTTGCCAGCATCCTCGACTTTGCTGATGACGAACCCTATTCTGAAAGTCGGCGCATTGATACTGCGGGAGGGCAAGGGACGGACACCGATCTGAGAATGCTCACGGGCGATTTTTCCCTGTTCGTGCAGAACACCTGGCAGATTCGTCCCAATCTGACTCTCAACTACGGCTTAAGGTGGGAGTACTTCTTCCCGGTCTGGCTGGACGACAGGGACAATTGGCAGCCCCATCTGAGCTCGGATCAGATCAACCCGGCAGGCGTAACTGCTGGGACAAATACACAAGCAGCCAACCGTTTGTACAGCAGGGACCTGGACAATTTTTCTCCGCGGTTCGGCTTGGCCTGGGATCCCTCCGGTGAGGGAAAAATGTCGATCCGGTTCGGCTTGGGGCTACTCAACGAAGAGATCAACACCTTCAATCTCTACGGAGTGAACTCGAATCCGCCGAGTGCTGCCTACCTCTCGGCAGGATTTTTCGAGGAAATTAAAGACATTGTTTACGGTCTGGCACCGGAGGGGACGGTCGACTTCCCCCTCAACCCGGCCTTCAGTCGGCCGACGCTATCGCCTGCCGGTGGGATTGAGGGTGCTCGAGTGAGTGTAACCGGCTTCATGACCGATCTGCAGTCCCCGCAGGTCCTGGACACCTTGGCCGGAATTCAATACCAGCTGCGCGGAGATACGCTGGTTCAGCTCAACTACAAGTACAGACGCGGCACCAAGGAACTCTATATGGACGACATCAATCGTTTCGCGGGAGATCTTCTGGATGGCACGTTGGATCGATTGAACCCCAACTTCAACCGGGTGACCATGCTGACTAATCGAGGCCGACGCATCGGCCATAACATTGTCGCCTCTCTGACCAAACGGTATAGTCAGGGTTATTCTTTGACCGCCTCCTACAACTATACAAACGCCAGAAACAACTTCGGCGCTATACCGCGGGGTCACAGTGACTTCTATCAGGCCGGTTCCACGGATGCGTTCAATCTGGATCCGGAGTGGGCTCGCGATGACATCCCGCACGTGTTCACCTTCCACAGCCTCTGGGAATTGCCTTTCCTGCGCGACCGTAATGACTTGGCTGGACGCCTCTTGGGAGGTTGGAAGCTGGGTACGATCGCGAACCTCCAGGCGGGAGAACTCTTTATTGTATCGAGCAATGCTGGGTTTGGAGCTGGCGGAGATTTCAACGCGGACGGCCAGCAAACGGGTTTTCGAGGTGCCGGTGGGGACCGGCCCGACGAGCCCTCGCAGAGCTTGTCCTCCTCGTTCAGCAAGCAGGAATGGCTTCGGGGAGCGATTCCGGCAAGCGCGTTTCCAATTCCCGATCCCTCCAGCCCGCGAATCGGGACGCTGGCGCGAGATGCCTTTCGGGAACCCGGCTACGGCAACGTGGATCTGAACCTTATCAAAGAGTTTCGGTTTCCCGTTTGGGGTAATGAGGACGGTCGGCTGCAGGTGCGAGGCGAGTTCCTGAACCTGTTGAATCGTCTCAACATCGGTAGTGTGAGCCGTTTCATGAACTCCGCTAACTTTGCTGAAGCCACCTCAGCTCACCCCAACCGTGTGATCCAGCTGGCCTTCAAGTTCATCTTCTAGTTCTAGTCCACCAGTTCTGGCTAAGTCAAAGGGCGGGCCTGTTGGCCCGCCCTTTTTGTTTCACTGAGAGCTGAAATGCCTTACGGCAACGTTGCGAATTGATTCGATCTTCTATCTTTGATCCACGATCTTCAGGCCAAGCGCTTTCGCTTGCTCTAGATGTTTCTGCGCCCTGGCATCCATGCCCTTCTGTCGGTAGGCAAAGGCCAGAAGCAAGTGTGCTTCGGTGTTTTGCGGTTGGCGCTGGAGCACGCTCTGAAATTCCTCAATCCCAGCATCCAGGTGCCCCTCCGCCACAAGGACACGGCCAAAACCCAGTTTGGCTGCTATGAAGGCACCCAGATTTAATGCTTCTTGATAATGCGACCTTGCACGATCCAGGTTTTTCTGCATCACATGCACATGTCCCAGACCGATATGACCCTGTGGATTGTCTGGCTGGAGTTGAAGCAAGCGCTCATAGCCTGTCACCGCTGCTTCAGTCATCCCCAACTGGAAGTAACTCATCGCCAGATAGTGAACGGCTCCGGGAGAGTCGGGAGACAGCTCCAGCGCTGCCTTAAACTCACCGACAGCGCTCATGAATTGAGAGGTCTGGTAGTAATTGAAACCCTGCAGATAACGGGCGGCGTAAATCTTGGGATCCTTCTTGATCACTTCTCTCAGTCTGCGAATGGATGAGCTGTAGTTCCTGTTCTCGCTCTCCAGCGTGGCTGTCCGAATGGAATTGAACAGCTCGATCTTGTCCTTCGGATCAGCGCGATCGCTGTCTTCATCTTGGCTTTTACCCGCTGATAGAGCCACGTATCCCAGGGACTGCAACCTTTGACGAGTCGCCTCATCGATGTCCGAAAACTCTTGCTCATGGCCCGTGGGATTCTTGAACTTGTTGGTCAGGCTTGCCAGGAGATTGTCATACTGTTTTCCAAGATCCGAAAGCCGGTTATACAGATTCACCTCCTCGCCGGGATCTGCGCGCAAGTCATACAATTCTTGCCTAGGTACTCGAATGTACTTGTAGCGCTCATCCTGATAGCTGGTCACCGAGCTCCAGCCAAAGTGATAACGGGCATAGTAGGATTCACCATAGCTGTAAGTACCCCCACCAAGGCTCCCCCTTCTGATTAGACCGAGAAGACCGCGTCCCTGCATTTGATTTCCCCGCCTGCCTAGGGTCTGCAGAATGGTTGGCGCCAGGTCCAGTGACTGAACCAGCGTACCGATAACCACCCCTCCGGATGCATTACCAGGAAGCTTAATGATCAATGGGATGTGCAGAGTCGAATTGTATACAAAGAACCCGTGGGTCTCTTCTCCGTGTTCGCCCAGTCCCTCTCCATGATCGCTCATCACAACGATTAAAGAAGAATCATAGAGATGGGTATCCTTGACGGCATCGATTAAGCGCCCCAGCTGTGCATCGGCAAAAGCGACCTCTCCGTCGTACAGCTTGTCTGAGAAACGACTTCGATAAGGTTCAGGTGGCTCATAGGGATCATGCGGGTCAAATAAGTGAACCCAGAGAAAGAATCGTTTAGATCTGTTCTGGCTTAGCCAATCGATCGCCAAATCGACTGTTTCGTCCCCTCTTCGTTCGACTGCGTTGAATCCGAAGTCGTCATGGTAAAGGTCAAAGCCCTGATCCAGGCCCCAATTGGAATCCAGAGCAAAAGAGCTGACAAAGGCAGCTGTTATGTAACCATTTCGCTTCAGTATCTCTGCCAGCGTCTCCCGGTCCTCTTTGAACTTGAAGAGGGAGAACTGCCCGCCAGCACTAGATCCGCCGAAGTCTCTTACCCCGTGGTACATGGGATAGGTGCCCGTCAGGATTGACGCGTGGGAGGGCAAGGTGATGGGAACCTGGACCATAGCGCGCGAGAAGCGAATTCCGTCCTGAGCCAGGGAATCCATCGCCGGTGTAATAGAGGCCGGATGGCGGCCAACCCGGTCGGCTCGAAGTGTGTCAATCGTCACAAGGAGTATGGAAGGTTCCGTACCGGACACAAGCGCACAGGACACAAGCGTGCCAAAAAAAAGCAACGCGATCAATGGAAGAATCGTAAAAGACTTCATCAACGCAATCCATTATAACCTGACACCAGATTAGAGGTCACCTCTTGCTTTACCTTGCCCATGGTTGGTAGTAGGAGAATGAGGTTTCCAGCACTTTCCCTCAGCATTTTCTTATTGTCCAGCTACCCTCTTCTCTCCAAGGACCGCACGCCGGGCGCATACAGGCCACGTCGAAGCTTGACCAGGTCTGGTACGAAGGTGTAGTTTACACGATTAAAAAATGGGATTGCGTGCGGAGTTTTCTGCAAAAATCGTGCTGCTCGGTTTATGTAGGGGTCAGCCGGTGGCTGACCCGAGCAAAGCATGCCAAGCCGATCTTTGGATGACTTCCAAGTGAGGGAGATTTGACCATGAATTACCGTATTTTTTTCCGTCCTGGCCCCAGATTCCATCTGCCTTTGCCCGCTGTTTGGTCCTTTTTGATTTCAACCGTGTATTGCTTCTCGATTCCTGTTTGCGCGTCGGTCTGTCTACCGGCCGCCCCAGGGGAAAGGGAAGTTCTGGCGGCCATGAGAAAGGCGACCGACTTCATGATGAACCGGGTGTCGAGCCGGGGCGGATTTGTGTGGCATTACTCGGAGGATTTTTCCAGACAATGGGGCGAGGTACCGGCCCGGAAATCGCAGGTCTGGGTCCAGCCTCCCGGGAGCACACCCTCTGTGGGGATGATGCTCTTGGAAGCGTACGAAGTTAGAGGGGATGCCCAGTATTTGAAATATGCCGACAAGGTTGCGGGAGCTCTGATCTGGGGCCAACTGCCATCCGGAGGGTGGCATTATTTCATCGACTTTGATGCGGCGGGAGTTCAGAAATGGTATCGGGAGGTGGCCTCCCAGTGCCGGGGCTGGGAGGAGTTTTACCATTACAACGGCAACGCCACTTACGATGATGACACCACGGCCAGCGCCACCCGCTTGTTGCTTCGGCTTTACGCCAGGACACTGGATCCCAAGTACCGGCCCTCGCTGCTGAAGGCGCTGGATTTCATACTGGAGTCGCAGTATCCGAACGGGGCCTGGCCGCAGCGCTATCCCCTGCGCTACGATTTTCCTCACGACGGGCACGCCGACTACACATCTTTTTACACCTTCAACGACGGCGTGATCTCCAACAACATCGAGCTTCTTTTGGAAGCTTACGAGAAACTGGGGAACGAAGAGTATCGGAAGGCGGCTTACCGCGGGATGGACTTTTACATTCTTTCGCAGCTTCCGTCTCCACAGGCCGGTTGGGCCCAGCAGTACGACATGGACCTGAGACCGGCCTCGGCGCGCTCCTACGAGCCGGCTGCACTGAACACATATCAGACAATGCGCAATATCAAAGACCTCGAGAACTTTTACCTGATTACGCGAGATCGGCGCTATCTGGAGCCAATCCCGAAAGCCCTGCAGTGGCTCGAAGCATCTGTCATTAACACTGACCGGTCCCGTAACTTCACCCATGCGATCTATTATGAAATCGAAACGAACAAGCCTCTGTATCCCCACCACGAGCATCGTCGGAATTCGGAAGGAAAGTTGCAGATCGTCCGTTTCTGGGTGGATGGTCAATACACAGATGAACGGCCTTACAGCGCGCTGCCGCAAGTGGATCTTCAGGCGCTTCGGAGAGAGTTTGAACACGTTAGCGCTCTGACGCCTGAGGAAGCAGCCGCGGAGTACGGTCGAAGAAAGAAGGCTGACCCGACAGTTTCCACCACTGCCGAGGAGGTCAAGGAAATTCTCTCATCCCTGGACAGCCGCGGAGCCTGGGTCACCGATATTGAGTTCTTAGACACTCTTGATTATGTCGATAATCCGCGCACCAGGTTTCGGGGCATTGACACCCGCACGTATGTTTCTAATATGCGGAAATTGGTCGCCTACCTTAGAGCAAGAGAGGATCAAGCCTTGAAGAGTGAGGGTCCTCAGGCCCGTTTGACCTTCATTGATCTTGCTGAAATCCCTATCAACGAACTGCTCCCAGGGGTGCGAACGCGCACCCCGTACGGTGAAAACCTGATGTTCTCCTACGTAGAAATGGACGCGGGAACCGAGGTTCCTACCCATAGTCATCCTCACGAGCAGGGCGGTATCTTGCTGGAAGGTCGTATTGAAATGACGATCGGTTTGCAAACCAGGGTGCTAGAACCCGGGGTGCTTTACCTGATTCCGCCCAACGTTCCGCACGCAGTACTGACCGTTGGAGGGCCAGCCAAGATCCTTGACGTCTTCAGTCCAATAAGAGAGGACTATGCAAAGTTGGTGAACGAGTACATCAAGCAAGAAGACAGATGACGCTTCAAATGACCTCTTCCTCTGCGCCCTCCCAAGAGGTATTCTGATGAAGAGGAATGAACTTATTCTCCAGCTTAACCATTCCTTTGCCTTGTACAGAAACGCTGTGACCTTCCGTCTACTAAGACCACTTTTTGTTCTGACGGTCTTGTTTTTGAACTTTCATTGGACGGCGTCAGGCGCACCGCCCACGAAAACGGAAGTTCTAGCCGCCATGAGAAAAGCGACCGATTTTATGATGAACAGGGTCTCGAACCGCGGGGGATTTCTGTGGCATTACTCCGAGGACCTCTCTCAGGGGTGGGGTGAAGTCCCAGCGCGCAAGTCCCAAATCTGGGTACAACCTCCCAGCACTCCCACCGTGGGCAGGATGCTTTTGGCTGCTTATGAAGCTACCGGTGATCGCCAGTACCTGGAACACGCCGAGAAAGTGGCTGGCGCTCTCATCTGGGGACAACACCCTTCGGGAGGATGGCACTATTTCATCGATTTTGACATGTCCGGGGTTCGTCACTGGTATCGCGAGGAGGCCTCCCGGTGGCGGGGATGGGAGGAATTCTACCACTACTACGGCAACTGTACGTATGATGATGACACCACCACCAGCCCCACTCAGTTTCTCCTTGAGCTTTATATAACGACACTGGATCCAAAGTATAGGAAGCCGCTGTTCAAAGCCCTGGGTTTTATCCTCCAATCGCAGTATCCCAATGGTTCCTGGCCGCAGCGCTACCCCCTGAGCCGCGAGTTTCCGTTCGAAGGCCGGCCCGATTACACTTCGTACTACACCTTTAATGACGATGTGACCTCTAATAATATCTATCTTCTCCTGAAAGCCTACGAGAAATTGGGAGACGAAAAGTACCTGAAAGCTGCTCGCAGAGGAATGGACTTTTACATTCTTTCGCAGTTGCCCAGTCCTCAGGCGGGATGGGCAACACAGTATGACATGGATATGAAACCAGCCTGGGGCCGTAGTTATGAACCTGCCGCTGTCTGTTTGGATCAAACAATCGGGAATATTGAGGACCTTGAAAACTTCTATCGAATCACTGGCGATAAAAGATATCTTGAACCCATTTCGAGAGCCATTGAGTGGCTCGAGTATTCAGTTATCAACACTGATCCTTCCAAGGATTTCACGCACGCAAATTTTTGTGAAGTGGGAACCAACAAGCCGCTGGTTATTCATCATGAACATCGAAGGCGCCCAGACGGGAAACTGGGAATTGTCCGGTATTGGGTTGATTCCGAGCTAGGAGAGGAGGCTGCTATTGAAAGAGAGATGCCCGTAAGTGCAAGCGAAAGGGCGACCGGATACCACTTAGGAATTGAATTCCAAGATTCTCACTTCAAAACCTTTTCACCCAGCAGAATAGATATCGAGGCTATGAAAAAGCGGTTGAAAGAATATCTCACCGTGCCTTTTGCCGAAATTCGCACCAGGCACGGGAAGGGAATCGAGAGACCGATGCGATTCTCCGACCGGCGAGCCAAAGCGAGGGCGGATTCTGAAGGACTGCAGGAACTCATCTCGTCGATGGACGCGCGAGGCGCTTGGCTTACAGAGATCGAGTTCCTGGACAAGTTTGATTTCACGCATAACCCGCCGACACGGTTTCGGGGAATCGATACGGGTACCTATGTGTCGAATATGTACAAGCTGATTAATTTTTTGAAATCAAACTCAGAGAAAAAGTAACGTCATCGAGGCAAGTTAAGCTTTTACTTTTGTCCATTATAAGTTGGTCCATCCCTCAGATTGGCATGTCTCTTCTAGTTGAGAGGATTTTTTTAATTTGCACGGTCTTTCTCTTTCTGAGTTTCATGCCTGTGGGCTTTGGGGCAGCACCGACGGAGAAAGAAGTTCTCGAAGCCATGAAAAGGGCGACCGATTTCATGATGAATACCGTCTCCAACCGGGGAGGATTTCTGTGGCACTACTCCGAAGACTTTTCCAAACAATGGGGGGAGGTTCCGGCGCGCAAATCCCAAATCTGGGTCCAACCTCCTGGTAGCACACCCTCAGTGGGGATAATGCTCCTGGAAGCCTATGAAGTCACCGGGGATCTCCAGTACCTGAGATATGCCGAAAAAGTAGCGGGAGCCCTCATCTGGGGTCAGCTTCCTTCGGGAGGATGGCACTATTTCATTGACTTTGATACGGCGGGAGTTGAGAAATGGTATGAGGAGGTAGCCTCCCAGTGCCGGGGTTGGGAGGAGTTTTACCATTACTACGGCAACGCCACCTACGATGATGACACGACGACCAGTGCCACCCGCTTTTTGCTTGGACTTTACGCGAGAACTTTAGATCCCCAATATCGGCCGTTTCTTTTGAAGGCGCTGGCTTTCATTCTGGAGTCGCAGTATCCGAACGGTGCCTGGCCCCAGCGCTATCCCCTGCGCTACGATTTTCCCCACGACGGCCATGCCGATTATACGTCCTTTTACACGTTCAATGACGGGGTGATCTCGAACAATATTGATCTTCTTCTGGAAGCGTACGAGAAACTGGGGGACGAAGGGTACAGGAAGGCGGCTTACCGGGGGATGGACTTTTACATTCTATCGCAGCTGCCGACTCCTCAGGCGGGATGGGCTCAGCAGTATGACATGGACATGAAACCGGCCTGGGCGCGTTCTTACGAGCCAGCTGCACTGAACACGCATCAGACCGCGCGGAACATAAAAGGCCTTGAGAACTTCTACCTGATTACGGGAGATCGCCGCTATCTGGAACCGATCCCGAAAGCTCTTCAATGGCTTGAAGCGTCTGTGATTAACATGGATCCTACAAAGCAATTCACACATGCGACTTTTTATGAAGTACAAACCAACAGACCGCTTTACGCCCATCACGAAGTACGGGACGGAAAAATTGTCAGCTATCGAGTCGATTACGAGGAATTCGATTTACCATATTACGGCGGACGCCGGAATATAGAAATCATCGCGCTCAAGAAAGAATTCCAAACGGTTAGCGCCTTAGAACCTGAAGAAGCCAGGGCTGATTACCGCAAGCGAAGGCAATCGGCGCAAGCCGTTCTCAAAGTGGAGCCCCTAGAGGTGGAGAAGCTCATTGGCTCGACGGACAAAAGAGGCGCATGGGTCACAGAAATCAAGTTCCTTGACACGGACAATTACGCGGATAATCCTCAGATAGAATTTCGTGGGATCGATACCCAAACCTACATTTCCAATATGTATGCACTGATCAATTTCTTGAAAACATCTAAAGAGAGATAGAAGAATCACGGCTCTCGGACGAATCATGTGAAAAAGATTTATTTGATTGGGGCTTTCTTCCTGACTTGTTGCTCAACTGGTTTTCTTTTGCAACATCCACTGATGCGAATCTTGCGCGGGTTATGCCCAAGAAATTGGAGCGACCTTATCTCCATTTTACAAGTGAAGACATCCGGGCCATGAGAGAGAGACTTCTCGTCGAGGCGAACCGGCTCTTGGATATGCCGGTGTCCCGGGAAGTGCCGGCCAGATACGTGGGACCCAGCCCCTACTATGAAGGTTGGCGTGATGCTTACGAGCTCTACTTTCGGGCCCTGGGTAGAAACTGCTACAACCTTGCATTTATTTATCAGATGACCGGAGATGAGAAGTACGCTCAGAAAGCGTACGAGTTCGCCGAGGCTCTCAGTGTGCTGGACAGCTGGGTTTACACGGGTGAGAAGTTTGCAGCGCTCTACTGGATGGGCAAGCCCTATGGAGTTAAATGGAATAAAGAGGAGGACAACGAGATCGTCTATTCGTACGATCTGAGTGCGTCTCGTCTCGGATTGCCCGTCCGTGGAGGACCTTTATTTGGACCTCATGGTGAACTGGCTGTTTTTGAGTTGGGGCCGAACGCCTTGAGGTGATTCGTCTGAACCTGTGAGCACACAGAATGCTAAAAGGCATGCAAAGTCAGAGTTCAGGGGAAATCATGCAAAGAACAAAGCCGTGGAGTTTCAAAGTTGTCGTGGCATTAATGTTCGAGATGTTCGCACTCGGGGCGTGTTCCACCTTGGACGAGTCCTTGAAAGCGCCGACGGGCGGGCCGACAATTGCCCTCGCTTCTCCCGTGATTGTCACGACTGGCCCACCGAACGTGATGCGCTGGGGTTTCTACCAGTTTCCGGATATGTGGCGAGCGCCCGGAGGAAAGTTGTACCTGTCAATGAACGTTGGTGAAGATAATTCGATTGTTGGAGAACATCGTCCGACGCAGTTCTTTGTCTCAAGCGATCAGGGTCAGTCCTGGCAGCCGATCCGGCACGATCAGGTGGACTTTTCGCCAGATATCTATACATTGCCAAACGGGCAGCAAGTGGCGTTCGGCAAGGGGAAGTTCGTTTATCATTTCTCGTCACTCAGTCCGAGCGCTCGCGAAGAGTATTCGCTGGAGGATTTGGGACTGAAGCCGGTCATGACATTTATGGACGGGTGGGAGTATTCGGTGTACGCATATTACCGTTACGCCGACCTGCCCGAGGAGCTTCGGCGAATTCCAATGTTACGACGAGCAGGCCCAGACGCTCCCTGGAGACGAGAATATGCCACCATAGAACCTTCGGACTTGCTGTTTTCGGCGGGCATTCGGTCTTTGGATGACAGCTGGGAGTGGCACAATGTGCCACCGAAGGTGAGTAACCCTGTCTTCTCGCCCCAGCGGGTCGTTGTACTGCCGGATGAAACATTGCTGTGGGTTCACTCCACAC
>JALLON010000010.1 GCA_027717925.1 Acidobacteria bacterium AH-259-G07
GTAGCTACCATGGGAATGCAAAAAATCTGAGCCAGGTCACGATTACTAAGGAGTTGTCCTTTCTATTTAATCGATCCGGGCGTTTAGGGAATGCGGCAAGCAGTGATGTTCATGTCACGCATTGCACAGGTGATTCACGAAGTGGAGTTTCGTGCCGTAAAGTAAAGACGCGCCCGGAAAGCAAAGCGGTCCACGACAGCTCCGAGCAAAGGGATATTCCACGCCTATCTCACCAAAGAGCTGAGGATAATGCTTCACTGTGAACCTCGATGCTGGAGAATAGTTGTCTCACGCAGGGAGCCGTGTATATCGATGATGTAGTCCGCCTACCCGGGGGATTTCGATCACTGTCCCTAAGAGGGATCACGCAGGAGGTATGGAGGCGACGTATCCCAAGGGAACGCCTGAACGATCTGCAGTGCCGTCCCTTTCGCAGTGGGGGAATCTGTTACGTTGAAGTGCACCACACGCCTGCCGTGGTGAGACAGGACAAGGAAGACAAACCACACCCGGAAGGTCAGCGTAGGCACCGTGAAGAAGTCGATGGACACGAATTCCTCGAGGTGGTTATCGAGGAAGGTTCTCCAGGATTGAGAAGGAGGTTTTCTGGTGCGGATCATGTATTTGGACAGCGCAGCCGGCGAGATTTCGATTCCGAGCTTGAGTAACTCGCCATGGATTCTCGGTACTCCCCACAGTAGGTTGGCCTTTGATATCTGGCGAATGAGAGTTTGGACTTCAGGTGGAACCGCAGGGCGCCCCCTGCAGGTGCGGCTTTTCCGGGTCCAATAGAGCTTGAATCCTTTCCGATGCCACCGGATGACTGTCTCGGGCTTCACCAGGGTGAGCGTGCCGGCCCAGCCTTCCCAGGTTCTGGACAGGAGGACCCAGAAGGCACGGTCGGCCTTCGCTAAGCCAGGGCGCTTTGAGTTGCGTTGAAGGACGGCCAGTTGCTGCCGCAGAGCCAGATTCTCAAGGGCCGGCGTTCCATGGGTGGCGAGAGTTGAGAGCCGGGTTCGAAGTAGTGCCGAGATCATGTAGGCCAATGATGAGCGAGGTCGGGCCTAAGTTCAATGAGCTCAGGCGGTACGGAATAAATAGAAACGACACCTCCTTTCGCAGCGTGGCCACTTTGTACCAAGGCTCCATCTTACGGCCTGATTGGAGTTGTTTTGGTGAGTTTCAGACCGAATCGTTTGGCCAACTGTTCAGCCTCCGCGTGAGGGAGTGGACCGGCTGGTCGGCCACCCCGCTCCCGCTGCCGGTCACGACGGATTCGATGAATCCACTCCAAGGAAGGTGTCTCCCAGGGTGCTTCTTCATGTTCCGTTTTCTTCATAGCCAACCTCCCAAGGCGAAATGAGATCAATCAGGGGAAATCCCTCTCGTAGGTTCACACTGTTCAGCCGTCGCTTGCGCTCTATGTTCACCATGTGACGAAAGTTCCAGGACACGATAATCCGGATATCGTTCACTGTCGCGATGGCTACGTGACGGCCGTCATCTTCATACTGACGGGGAATGGCACCAGAGTCAACATAGGCACGCGCCAGTGTCAAACTCTCTTCGGATTCCTCCAGAACCAGCAGGGGCGTTTTCTCTATTTCGGCCGCGATGAGCTGCCGAACAGACGCGGGCGCTCGGGACACCTCTTCGAGGACAAGAACCGATACGAAGCCATCCCAGACGCCCCGACGAAGGCCACCAAAGAATCGGCGCGTTGCTGTAACCCGGTCTTCTGGGCCAGGATCGCAGAGAGCCCCGATCACGGATGTATCCAAGTAAAATCGCAGCTTTATCATCACCTCGGCACCGCCACGAGCATGGCGTCGAGCATACGTTTTTCCTCGCTACCCTTTGGGTAGAGCGCCGACAGCGCATTCGCAAGTCGTAGAAAGTCCGGACCGCGGTCTTGCTCTGTCTTGAGCAACACCCGCAGGGCGCTGGCCCGGCCGTCGGCCTGAAGCAGCATTGCCATGTGAACCCGGTCGAGTATGGTAGCCTCTCGGCCGACTTCCAGAACTTCGTCAGCGACCGTGACCCGCCTGTGGTCCCGCCGGCGCCCACTGCTCTTCAGCCCGGTTTCAGTGCCTCGTTTACTGAACAATGTCAGCTGCAATGAGCCGTCGGTTGGTGCTTCCCCTAGCCGGTCTGCCATGGCTTGAGCGCCGTCCTCACCGAACAGTAGCTCGGCACGCTCCGCTACAGGGAGTAGGCGCACGACACCCTTTTTCGTATCGATGATCCTGCCTTCCCACCTTGGAAGACTGATCCCCAGGGGTTGGGCGAAACGGCGCACGACGTCGAAGACAAGGGTGTAACTTTTCGACCTAGTGCGTAATGCTGTTACTTCTTCCTCGTCATCGGCGACATCTTCGTCTTCGGATTCGTCGCCGTTTAAGATTACATCGCCGGTCGTGCTCTGGAGCGTCCAGAGGAAGCGGGCCGCCCCGCGCACGCCTTCAGCTTGTAAGCGCTCCATCCAATCACCAACGCGCCTGGGTACTTCACGCAACACGTCCGCCCAGTCGCCGGTGGGCGCGTTTTTTGGACGCGGACGACAGATAAGGTGAACACTTGTTGCAAGAGCGGCGGATTCGCGGGCGCGAAGCCTTGAACCCAATTCAGTTGCGATAGGCCAGGATGATGTTATTGTCCATCTGCTTTGAATGATGCCGGACAGTAATGCTTCCCACCCCTCAGTTGTCTTATGAGCGAAGACCACGCATCCGACGCCATTTTGGCGAAGAAGGCGGCGACCTTCGACAAATGCTTGCGTGATTCTCTCCTCGAAAAAATCCCTATCCTTTGGGCGATCACGTATCTTCTTGGTTTCGTCCTGGACGAGTTCTCCCGTCTTCGGTGTAAGGGGATTGCATGAATCAAACGGATCGCGGAGGTATGCATTACCCGGAAGGGCCCGCTTTAGCCAGACAAAGAAAAAATCCGAAAGATCGGAATAGGGAACTGCATCATAGTATGGAGGATCAGTGAACCACACGTCCGCACTCTCGTCGCCCAGAGGATGCGCACAGGCATCTGCAATTTCGCACTGTCCAACAAGCAGAGATCTCGGATAAGCCTCAATAACTTCCGCGACTAGATCGTACCCAGTTTGCCAATTTCCTGGACAATCAGCAAGAGGGCCAACTTCGGCGAAGTCCCACACAATCGGCAAGGCCTGTCCACCGAAGGTGTGCTGCATCTTTTCTGCAGTGGCATTCCACTCCCCTCTGAAGGTGGGCCTGGCATCCAAAATCGTCAGATTGTCCAGATCACGTGAGGTCAGGCTGACCTTGCGGAAGCGCTCCGACTGGGTTCCGACTAGCCCAGCTACCCAGGAGTCTGGCCCGTTGGGTCGGACCGTCTCCACACGCATGGGTTCATTGAACAGGGAGCCGGTGATAATTTGCCCTTCGCGTATAGGGTGTTTCTCGGTCATTCGGACAGCTTCCCCTTCGAAGAGTTTTTCTCTTGGGCCTCCAGTTCTTGCTTCAGCTCTAGAAGCCGGCGCAGCAGAAACGGTTGCGGAAGTCGCTTGCCGTTCTCCCAGTGGTTGACAGTGCTATAAGTGACACCTACCTTGTGGGCGAACTGCTCCTGCGTGAGTTCGAACCGCGCTCGCAGTTCCTTTACCAGAGCTGGTACATTATTTTGACGGTCGGCCACCTTTGCCGTGCCCCTCGAAGCACTATGTAAAGCGACATGGTAATCGACATAAGGCCGATTATCAACCGGTCTGCATACCTGGCATGCAGAGAACGGGTTGTTGTTGGGGGTAACCTGTTCGGGCTTGAAATTAGGAAAAGCTGTCCGAAGCTTTTCAGCAAGCCAGTCGATCAACTCTCGGATCGAGTCCGGCGCATTATCCGAAGAGACATAGCAAGCCACATCGATGTCGTTCAGCGCTTTGAGGGCCGTTCCCTTTGCTAAGCTGCCCGAGAGCATCATCTTGCGAAGCGCGAAATCCGGGTGCTCTTTCAGGTAGGCGTCTAGACGGTCACGCAGTCGCCAAACCTGCTCGCGCCTTTCCCTTGCATCTTCAAGCTTAAGATTCACGCGCTCGTCGGAAAACCGAACAATATCTGCGTGATTGATGTGCTCACGCCCCAACGCAATTAATTCCTCCGAATTCGTCGTGAAAGCCCCTATTCATCCAACATATTGTATCACTACGCGATCTCATGCCCATATCTTGTCAGTTCACCGAACTAGAATTATACAGGAGTTGTGTTCGGAAATCAAACTTGACATGAAATATCTTGAATTTAGGTGTCTGGACGTGGTATGTTTTGTGCAGTAGAGGAGGCGCGTATGCCGATTTCCCAGCAACAGCTAGGTCAGAGATTGAAGATTGCCCGCGAGGCGTGCTCACTCACCCAGGAGCAGGTGAGCGAGGATCTCGGGCTGTCTCGTTCCGCGATCACGCAGATCGAGCTCGGAAAGCGTTCAGTGTCCAGCCTGGAGTTAGACCGACTAGCTCGCCTCTATGGCCGCGACATTCGCGATTTTCTTTCTGAGGATTTTCAGGAAGAAGGGGCGCTCATTGCGTTGTTTCGTGCCAATAAAGATCTTGCTGAAGAACAGGAAACCGTGGACGCGCTTCGACATTGCATGGAGATCGGCTCACAGCTCACCAACCTGGAACGACTAATTGGGTTGGACCGCGATCTATCGTCGGTGGTCAGATACAACCTGCCTGTTCCGAAAAGGCGGTATGAGGCCATTCGTCATGGTGTGTCGGTCGCGCAGCAGGAACGTCAACGGCTGGGGATTGGCTATGCGCCCATTCCTGACATTGCTGGATTTCTTGAGAAGCAAGGTGTTCGCACGGCTGTGGTCTGCTTGCCAGACGAAGTTTCGGGACTGACTTTGTTTGATCCACAGGTGGGTCCCTTTGTTGCAGTCAATCGAAACGATCATATTGTGCGCCGCGTGTTTTCCTTCGTACATGAGTATGCACACATACTGATGGATTGTCATACTAAGGGAATGATTAGCCGTAATAGCGAACGCACTGCTCTCTTGGAAGTGCGGGCCAATTCGTTTGGGGCAAGTTTTCTTATGCCGGAATCTGGAGTGCGAAATTTCTTGTCCAATCTGGGCAAAGGGGGGGGAGGGCGGCTTCTTGCTGAGACTCCGACTGATGAGCAAGACGCCATTGCTATCGAAGCCCGAAGTGGATCTAAAGTTGGCGACATTCATCTGCATGATGTGGTCCTATTGGCTCACCATTTTGGCGTCAGCCGAACGGTCGCTATTTATCGTTTGCGAAATCTGCAAATAATCCCTCCGAGCGACTTAGAACGTTTGTTGGAACAAGAGCGGTCTGGCCAGGGACGCCAATTGGAGAAGTTGCTGCATCTTCCGGAGCCTGATCCTATGAAGGAACGAAACCGATTCCGCTGTCACTTCTTGAATTTGGCATTGGACGCGTTTGATAGCGAGCTCATTAGTCGCTCCAAACTTGAGGAACTGTTTGCGACCGTTCGGGAGGTACCAAGGTCGGACGTTGCTCTTGAACTTGATGATCTGATCGGAGGCGAGGAAGCAACCGAAGTCTCGATCCCGACATAAGCAGGAGGCGTCTGCGCGGGTGCCCCGGGTTGTCGTTACTGATACGAATGTCCTTGTCAACCTGATTCACGTCGATTGGCTTTCGGTGCTTGGTGCACTCGATGGTTACGAGTTTATCCTTGTTGATGAAGTTCTTGCGGAGATAACGCACTCGGAACAAAAAACGGCTATCCAAGCCGCTTTGAACCAGGGATATCTGAGTTCAGTTCGTTTGGACGACATAGAAGGCCTCACTCTCTTTTCCGAGTTCGCACGAATCATGGGACGTGGCGAAGCAGCTTCTCTCGCACTGGCCGTTGTTCAAGGCTATGCCATTGCGTGCGATGAGAAACGAGTTTTCAAAAGAGAGGCAACCTCTCGTCTAGGAGCACACCGAGCATTGACACTTGTCAACCTTAGTCAAACGAATCACGAAAAAGGGTGACGTCAAGCCGTCTCTGCAAAAATTCGAGGGTGCGCGTTTGCCATTCCCGTTTGCCATTCCTGATTAAAAAGAAATGGGGGTGGAAGTTTTTGCGTTTCTTGCTTCCTGAGGATTCAGACTCATACGCGGAATAGTGTCCGCCGCCGTAGGTTTGATTTTCTTCTTGGGCCGGAAGGAGATTCACGCCTGTAGTAACTGCCACAAATCCAGTGCTTACGATTCGGTCGAGTTTTTGGACAGCACCGCAACGGTAAGTGTGCTATTGATGTTTCTCAAGAAATCATTGGAAGCCGGGGAGCATGGCCAGGATGAAAGTCGAGCAAGGTGTCCTGTGGGATCTGGATGGCGTGTTGGTGGACACGGGTGAGTTTCACTATCGAGCCTGGTCAAAAACCCTTTCTGAGCGCGATATCCCCTTCAACCGTAAGCGATTCCGCGCCACGTTTGGGATGAATAACGCCGGGATCTTGAAGACGCTGCTTGGATACACACCTGAGCCTGATGTAGTGGCTGAAATTAGTGATCGCAAGGAACAATTGTTCCGCCGGGCTGTAAAGGGATACGCCCGTCCCTTGTCCGGCGTTCAGGCCTGGCTCAAGCGGATAAAGAACCAGGGAATTAAACAAGCAATAGCCTCCTCTGCCCCGCCGGCGAATATTGACGTACTGGTGGACGAACTCGGCATGCGTTCTTATTTTGACGTACTTGTATCCGGGTTTGACCTCCCGGGCAAGCCAGACCCGGCGGTGTTTCTGAAAGCCGCACGCTTGATCGGTGTCCCGCCCGATCGGTGTGTGGTTGTGGAGGATGCGGTAGCAGGCGTAGAGGGCGCCAGGCGTGCCGGGATGAAATGCATCGCTGTGACCACGACAAATCCTGCACATGAGTTGAAAGAAGCGGACGTTGTCGTCGATCGATTGGATAATCTACCATTGGACATATTCGAACGTTTGCTGTCCTGAGAAGGACAGGGTGAGGGGGGGCAGACCTTGAGTTTTTCGTTTTGCGTCCAAAAACGAAAAACTCACTGTCTGACCCCCCTCCCCTCCCCCTCAACGAAAACGGAGTCTTACTATGAAGCGGTTGGTTCAAATTCAACACGCCCAATACGGTCGTAGAGTGGCCGTGGCCCAAGACGAAACACTTCAATTGGTCAACACCCATACGTCTATCTACGCTTTGGCGGGGCAAGCTCTCTCGACGAAAAGGAGTCTTGCCGATGTGACCGAAGAACTTCTGTCGACAGAATATCTGGAGTACGATTCGATTTATCTCGGGAAATCGGAGTGGCGACTTCTGCCATCTTTTGATCATCCGTCTGAACCATCCCGCTGTCTGGTTTCCGGGACCGGCTTAACACACAAGCCGAGTGTGGAGAGCAGGCAGGACATGCATGATCAAAGTGAGGACAGGTCCCAGATCACTGACAGCATGCGGATGTATCAATGGGGGCTTGAGGGTGGACATCCTGGTTCTGGAACAATAGGCGTGCAGCCAGAATGGTTTTATAAAGGCCTGGGACATATTGTGCGGGCACACGGAGAGGCTCTTGATGTACCCCCCTACGCCGAGGATGGTGGAGAGGAACCGGAAGTTGCCGGCGCATATATCATCGATACCGACGGATGCCCTTGCCGGGTTGGGTTTACGATAGCAAATGAATTTTCTGATCACGTGATGGAAAAAATGAACTATCTCTACCTCGCACCGTCAAAACTGCGCTCCTGTGCTATCGGTCCGGAGCTTGTCATTGACTTCGATTTTTCCAATGTCAGTGGGACAGTGCACATTGAGCGGGATGGAAAAACAATATGGTCTAAATCCATTGCAACGGGTGAGGCCAATATGTGCCACAGTCTGGCCAATCTGGAGCATCATCATTTCAAATACGACGTGCACCGAAGACCCGGAGATACGCATATCCATTTCTTTGGTGCGGATGCATTCAGTTTTGGTGATGACATTGCACTTTCCGACGGGGATGTGCTTGAGATCGCGTGGCACGGGCTGGGAAGGCCACTCCGGAATCCCATCCGCATCGACCGCAGCGAGCCCTCACTCGTTCGAGTGAGGGTGTTGCACTGATTGTTGAGTTGACGTTGGAAAACCGCTCGTCCGTGCCTTCGTGCTGTGGTGCTATCGTGCTGTCCTTACTTCGCCGAAAACTTGAAGATTGTGGTGTGTCGGTAGGTTTCGCCCGGCATTAGCACCGTTGATGGGAATGAGGGTCGATTGGGCGAATCGGGAAAATGCTGGGTCTCCAGACAGAAACCGTGGCGCAGGTCGTAAGCTTTTCGGTGCTTTATCAGGAAAGTGTTGTTGATTCTCTTCTGGAGCCCCGCAGCATATGATTTTGCGGTGGATCTCCGGGTAGTACCAACCCAATGAATGGAACAACCTCGCTGGCCATGAGCGTTTTGAGGAAGTGATCGAGCGGCATCGGAAGTGGCTGCCGAAGACCGAAGCGGAACAGGTGCCTGTTTGAAGCGAACGCGAAACTGGATTAGGATTACATGCGGTTAATTGATTTGAGCGACAGGTTCGCAACGTGCCCTATAAGAAAGCAAATCTGTGAAGTTGCTTGCCTACACCTGATTGTCGCTGCCGCGTTTCAGTCCCGTACCTTGCAGATTCTCCGGCAAAGCGTCGTCCTGTGGGGCGATCACGGCTATCAGCTCGGAGAATGACAAGACCGCCATCGCAGTCGGGCTAGTTCATCCAGCTCCTGTTCGAAGCCGGCGCGAAGGGAAAGAGACGATACAAGCAAATCAACTTTGTTCGCTTTACTCTCGATGACTTGGACATCAAGTAACACAGGTTGGAGACCCGTCCTTTGGGCATTTTTGCATCAACACGGACTGACGTTATGCATTCTTCCTTCGCGCGTTTGACTCTGCTGACATTCGCAATCGGCGTATCGTCGCTGTCTGCTGGTAACGGAACTGCTGCTAAAGAGAAGCCGCGTCCGAACGTCCTGTTCCTCGCTGTTGACGACATGAAAGACTGGGTCAACTGTCTCGGAGGCTACGAGGGCACGGTGCATACCCCGAACATCGACCGGCTTGCGAAGCGCGGCATGCTGTTCACGAACGCGCATTGTCCGTCGCCGAAATGCGCCCCGTCGCGGGCCGCGATCATGACGGGACTGCGGCCGTCCACAACCGGCCTGTACGACAACGGTCACTGGTGGCTGCCGAATCTGCCCGACGTGGTCACCATCCCGGTTCACTTCCGCAACCACGGCTATCGCGTCGTCGGTGCGGGCAAGATCTTCCATCACACAGCGGGCAATAATCCGCCGAACCAGTGGGATGATTTCTTCCGCCTGACGTTTCGCAACGATCCATGGTTTCGCAGCGTGAAGCTGAACTACCCGTGGTCGAAGTCCGGCCCGTATCCGGAAGGGTTTCCCTTTAGCAGTGTAAAGGGACTGGGGCACGAAAACGATTGGGGTTCACTGGATATTCCCGACAAGGATTACGACGACGCTTTGAGCGCCGGCTACGCGATCCGCTTTCTAAAGCAAAAGCAGGACCGGCCGTTCTTTCTGGCCTGCGGTATCTATCGACCGCACCTGCCGTGGTACGTACCGCAGAAGTTCTTCGATCTGTATTCGCTCGATGAGATTCGCCTGCCAGAAGTTCGAGACAATGATCTCGACGATGTTCCTGAAGAAGGTCGGAAGCTGGCCGAGACGCGGCGCAGCGATCTGGAATTGATTCGGGATGCCGGTCACTGGAAGCACGCGGTTCGTGCGTATCTGGCGAGCATCAGCTACGCAGACGAGCAACTCGGTCGAGTGCTCGACGCTCTCGATGCCAGTCCGTACGCGGCCAACACGATCATCGCCCTTTGGTCCGATCACGGCTGGCATCTTGGCGAAAAGACCCATTGGCACAAGTCGACATTGTGGGAAGAAGCGACGCGCGTGCCGCTTATCATCAGCGCGCCGGGTCATCAGCCGGGTGTCTGCGATCGACCCGTCAGCCTGCTGAACCTGTATCCGACCTTGAGCGAACTCTGTGGTCTTGAACCCATCAAGTTCCACGATGGCGTCAGCATTGTGCCGCTGCTGCGCGACCCACAGTCCAAGTGGAATCGTCCTGCCGTAATCGAATTCCGATACGGCAACGCGGCGGTTCGCTCAGATCGTTATCGCTACATCCGCTACCACGACGGCGGTGAAGAATTGTACGACCACGAGACCGATCCATACGAATGGAAGAACCTCGCCGCGAGTGCCGAACACGCGGCTATCAAGACCGAACTCGCAGGTTGGATCAGCAAGCAATGGGCCGAATCAGCACCGACAAAGAAATCCTTCCACTTCGATCCCGATACCTTCACGTGGACGCACAGGAAGACAGGTAAGACAACCTCTGGAAAACAACGATGACGTGACACCTGTCCCTACCAGAAACTCGTAACCTTTGAAATCATTGATGCTGGGCGTGGTCGCTGGTAACCTCCGAGCCGATGGCTGAAACGCTCCCGATCGATTCGGCTTCGATTCGGAGTAGCTCGGCATGGGGCTATGAAGTTTCTGGTAGGCACAACAGCATTGGAGCCTTTTAAGGCCGGTTTTTCCACCATCCAAGATGCGGACCCCCATGCCATAAAAGTGGTATTCTACCGCTTTATGTTCCCGCATCATTAAACAGCAAGGAGAAAATAGATCATTGTCCGGACGGAAGGATCACTTCCCGGTCGCAGCTAGGAAGCAACAAACCGGTGTCGTACTGGGGGTGGCTTTACTTGGACTTTGGACTATCGTAGGAACGCTGGGTTTCACTTTTATTGAGGGGTGGTCATTGCTGGATGCTTTCTACATGACCATCATCACCATCTCCACGGTTGGCTATGGCGAAACCCATCCGTTGTCATCACAAGGTCGTTTGTTCGCCAGCTTTTTGATTTTGACTGGCATTGGGACAGCCGTCTATACATTCACCCGATTGGGACAGGTTCTCCTTGAAGGTGAACTTCAGGGTGTATTGGGAAGGAAAAGAATGAAAAACCAGGTTGCAAAACTAAACGACCACTACATTATCTGTGGGTTTGGCCGGATTGGCAAATCCGTAGCGGAAGGCCTGAGGGCCGAAGGCTATCCCCTATGTGTCATAGAAAACAATAATGAGCTGGGAGCGGACATTCAGGCCAGCGGACATCTGTATCTCATGGGGGATGCAACCGATGAGTCAGTACTCTTAGCCGCAGGAATAGAAAGGGCAAAAGCAGTACTGGCATTGCTCGCTTCTGATGCTGACAATTTGTTCCTGACTATTACGGTCAAGGAAGTAAACCCCCTGGTTATCGTGATCGCCAGAGCCTCTGATGATAAGGTCGAACCCAGACTTAAGCGGGGTGGTGCAGACAAGGTGATTTCCCCTTACAAAACTGCCTGTGCTCAGGTGCTTCACGCCGCCATTCGACCGGCCGTCGTCGAGTTTCTGGAGCTCGCCACCGACCGGGAACACCTCCGCCTGAGTCTCGAGGAGCTTACGGTTTGCGATCAGTCCCCTCTCAGCGGTCGTTCCCTTGCCGAATCCCAAATTCGGAGCCGATATGGGGTGGTGGTGGTTGCCATCAAACAAGCCGACGGGGAAATGGCGTTCAATCCAGAAGCTTCACACAAGATTGCGCCCGGCGACATCTTGGTTGTGATTGGAAAAACTCTGGACTTGAACAGACTTGAGACGGATTGTGAGGGTGGCTGAGAGAGGGGGCCGGGCTAGTGTCGCGCCATGATCAAGGGCGTCCAAAAAACATAAGATCTGCTCTCAGGCCAAGGATGGGACGAAACAGCTCGCAAGATCCCTCTTGAACATCACAAAGCGCCGGCCGTCAGGAGCCAGGTCATAGGTCCAGTAAAGAAAACGAGGAACGTGGTCTTGACATACTGATGCTTTATAGATATGCTTTGATGCATGCGCACAACCATTCGACTAGATGATCAGCTACTCGCCCAAGCGAAGAGGTACGCCGCGCACAGGGGTCAGACGCTGACGTCTGTCATCGAGGATGCCCTTCGCGAAGTCCTGGCTCGTCAAGAAAGACAGGCTTCTCGCTCTCCTGTAAAACTTGCCACGGTCAAAGGGAAGGGAGTTTTGCCGAGAGTTGATCTCGATGACAGTGCTTCACTGTTGGATCTGATGGAAAATCATGTTGCTGATTGATGTGAATGTTCTGGTTTATGCCCATCGAGAGGATGCCCCCAACCACGAAGCTTTCCTAAATTGGCTGCAAGAGCTGATCAACTCGGACCAAGCTTACGGCATGGCGGACATTGTGTTGAGCGGCTTTCTCCGTGTGGTCACTCACCCCCGCATCTTCAACCCACCCAGTTCAATGACTGCGGCGTTGGATTTCGCCACCGAGATTCGCCAGCAGCCCAACTGCGTGGGGGTTTCCCCGGGTTCGCGCCACTGGGACATTTTTGTTCGATTGTGCCAACAATCGGGGATTAAAGGAAACCTGGCGCCCGATGCCTATCTTGCGGCACTGGCCATTGAATCGGGCAGCGAATGGATCACGACCGATCGCGATTATGCCCGATTCTCAGAACTTCGCTGGCGCCATCCACTGCAGGAGGTCGATTAAAGTTTGGAGCTCGAATAAAGCCTACTGATTTGGGTCGGGTGGATAGAGATGAGGAACAAGTCTGAGAGCTTATGACTCTCCTGTGAACATTCAAATTATCAAAGGGTTTCTCCTGGTCAACTCCAGCGCAAAAATCGCTGGACCAGCACAGGTGCTATTGGTTTGTTGCCTGAGAAAGACTTCGCCTTACTTCGTCGAAAACTTGAAGATTGTGGTGTGCCGGTAGGTTTCGCCCGGCATTAGCACCGTTGATGGGAATGAGGGTTGATTGGGCGAATCGGGAAAATGCTGGGTCTCCAGACACAAACCGTAGCGCAGCTCGTAAGCTTTTCCGGCTTTTCCGACGACGCTGCCATCCAGGAAGTTTCCGGTGTAAAACTGGACTCCCGGCTCGGTGGTATAGACCTCCATGACTCGTCCGGTACTCGGCTCGACCACACGAGCAGCCAATGCAAGCGAGCCTTCACTCTTGTTCAGCACAAAATTGTGGTCATAGCCACGGCCGAAGCGCAGCTGTTCGTCATCCTGGTCAATCCTGGCCCCGATTGCCGTCGGTTTTCTAAAGTCCAGGGGGGTATCTTGGACAGTACGAAGTTCACCGCTCGGAATTAGCCCGGCGTCTACGGGCGTAAATCGATCCGCGTTGATCATGACTTCGTGATCAAGGATGTCTCTCTCTCCCGCGCCCGCCAGATTGAAGTAGCTGTGCTGGGTCACATTCACGACTGTATCCTTGTCGGTTGTTGCAAAATAGTCGACCTTGAATTCATTCTCGTCCGTGAGAGTGTAAATCACTTTTAGGGACAGATTTCCAGGATAACCTTCTTCGCCGTCTTTAGAAAAGTAGGAGAGTTCCAGGCCAGCCCCTTCCTCACCTGTGAGTTCCTTCGCCTCCCAAAGCACCTTGTCGAACCCTTTGGTTCCTCCATGTAGATGGTTCTCACCGTCATTTTTGACAAGAGTGTACTCAACTCCGCTCAACGTGAAATGACCCTTGGCAATGCGATTGCCATAGCGACCGACAATAGCTCCGAAATGCGGATGCTCCTCCAGGTATTGGCCGAGCGTATCGAAGCCGAGCGCGATATCGGCAAGCCGGCCATTGCGGTCCGGAACCTCGATTGAAACGACGATGGCGCCATAGGTCATGATCCGGACGCGCAGACCGCTGGCATTGGTCAGGGTATATAATTTAACTTCCTGCCCGTCGGGCGTTTTACCGAAAACTTTTTTCTGAACATCCATGCTGGTTTTTCCTTGGCGATTGGAGTTGGATTCTCTTTGGCACGAAAGCATCAGGGCAGACAGTGCCATGAGCATTATCACACTGCCCGCATTTCTCACACCAGCTCGTGACGAAGCGGCGGAAGCGCCGAGCTGACAAGGCGCGCGACTGAGGCCCCCGCAAGCGTACTGTACGGGACGTTGAGGAGGCCGACCGAGCCGCCAAAATCTCGAAGGGACGAAGATGCCGCAAAGAAGAACAACATTGTTCGCTACAACATTAGCCACAACGATGGAGCCAAGAATAACCCCTATTCCAGTTAATGGCAATAATGCTCCCGAATTCTGAGGCCATGAGGTGCCGGAAGGTGAAAATCCGACTGTCGGTGGATGCGCAAACACTGGCAGGGCGGATGATTTCGTCGCTGCATTCGCTGCAGTAGAGAATTTATGAATAATGCGGGGTAGGTAGCCGTCACGAAGGCACACAGACGCAGAGGACTTTTTGCGTGCACGTCTCTGTGATGAGGACTGAAATTTGATAGTGTCAACTGCCTCCACCAGTGAAGTTGCGGCACGGCCTTAACAAGACAGGGAAGAAACTGCGTTACTACCTGAACTTCTCTCGGGTGAAGCAGTCGTTTGTCTACCCTCATTCCTCGGGCACAGACCTGCTTACAGGGCGGGCAATCAAATCGTCTGAGCGCGTGACGCTGGATGCTTGGGACCTCGTCATCGTCGAAGAACGGTGATCAAAGGGAGTGCCTTCCCACTATAGAGGCGCTTTGGACCAGGGAAAGGAGAAAAGCGAGTATGGAGTTGCACTGGTTTGACATTGCTTTGTTCATCGCATTTTTTGTAGTTGCCATAGGTACCAGTCTGTACAAGAGCCGGAAGGAAGAAACCGGAGAGGATTTCTTTTTGGCTGGCCGCAGCCTTTACTGGCCGATGATCGGCCTTTCGCTCATCGCTGCCAACATTTCCACTGAGCACTTCGTGGGAATGTCCGGGCAGGGTGCCGGCATTATGGGCATGGCGGTTGCCAGTTACGAGTGGATCGCAACCATTACTCTAGTATTCGTAGCCCTATTCTTTTTGCCCAAGTTTCTCAGAAGTGGTATCTACACCATTCCGGAATACCTCGAATATCGCTACAATTCGGCGGCCCGTGCAATTATGGCCCTCTACACGGTGGCTGTCTACATCGGCGTTACTATTTCCGCCGTGGTCTACAGTGGAGCTCTGACCCTTCAAACCATCTTTGATATGGAACTCATGCACGCGATATGGCTCATCGGAGGCATTGCTGCCCTCTACACCACGTGGGGCGGATTAAAGGCGGTCGCCTGGGCAGACCTTTTTCAGGGCTCCGCCCTGATAATCGGGGCCGCCGTGACCCTTTTCCTCGGTTTTCAGGCGGTCGGTGGAGTACAGAACTTTTTTGAAGTCAATGCCGACAAGCTCCATATGGTTCTTCCCAGCGATCACACGGTGCTCCCCTGGACTGCACTGATCATTGGTATTTGGATCCCTAATTTTTACTATTGGGGCCTCAACCAGTTCATCACGCAAAGAGCCCTGGCCTCCCGGACACTGAGAGAAGGCCAGCTCGGAATCCTATTCGCCGCGTTTCTCAAACTTTTTATCCCATTCATCATCATTTTTCCCGGGATTATGGCCTTTCAACTTTACCAGCCTCAACTCGTTGGTGAAGGAGCCACCACCGACGCGGCTTATCCCCTGCTCATCAAGAATCTTATCCCAGCCGGTCTGAGGGGGTTTATCTTCGCGGCCATTACGGGAGCGGTCATCAGCACGCTTGCATCAATGCTGAACTCTGTGTCCACGATCCTCACCATCGATTTGTACAAACGTCACTGGAAAAAGAACGCTTCTCCAAAGTCTCTGGTCACGATTGGCCGTATTGCTACTCTGGTCTTTGTGGTGTTGGTTTGTTTGATCGCTCCGGTGCTCGGCAGTCCAAAATTCAAGGGAATCTTCAATTACATTCAGGAGTTTCAAGGCTACATCTCACCCGGGATCCTGGCGGCTTTCACTTTTGGATTAATCTTCAAGCGCACTCCTGCTGCAGGGGGCGTCACGGCTTTAGTTCTGGGTGTGCCTGTGTACGGAATGCTTCAGTGGCAGTTCGCTCATATCGCATTCCTGAATAGAATGGCTATTTCCTTCGGAATTATCATCTTGGCCATGGCACTGATCACGATCTTCAAGCCACTCTCAGAACCCAAAGTGATGCCGGTGAAAGAAGATTTTGACATGCGACCCGCTGCATCGGTCACTTGGTTCGGAACGGCACTGATTGTTGTTACCATCGGGCTTTACATCTTATTCTGGTAAGAAGGTTAGAAGGGAAAGGTTGTAAGCATGGAATCAGCGGCGATTAGTGGTTTTGGGGGATGGGATTGGTTCACGCTGGGCCTCTTTTTCCTGGGTCTGATCGCGATTATCTGGTGGGTGCTGAAGCAGAAGGAAGAGACAACGGCGGACTATTTTCTTGCAGGACGTGATGCCGGTTGGATTGCGATCGGAGCGTCGATTTTTGCCTCCAACATTGGTTCGGAGCACCTGGTGGGTCTGGCGGGTACCGGATTCGAAAGCGGTATGGCGATGGCACACTGGGAAATGCACGCCTGGCTTATCCTGGTCCTCGGTTGGGTTTTTGTTCCCTTTTATGCCCGCAGCAGAGTTTTTACAATGCCGGAGTTTCTCGAAAAGCGCTACTGTTCCGGTGCGAGGTCCTTCCTGTCAATCATCTCGCTGGTGAGTTATGTGCTGACCAAGGTGGCCGTGACGGTCTATGCCGGCGGTGTGGTGTTCAAGACGGTTTTGGGCATCGATGAGTGGATGGGAATCGATTTCTTTTGGATTGGGGCCTTGTCGCTAGTCGTTGTCACCGGTTTGTACACAATTTTCGGAGGAATGAAGTCGGTTTTGTACACCTCTGTTTTGCAGGCGCCAGTACTGATCATCGGTTCACTGGTCATTCTGATTGTGGGCCTAAACCAGCTGGGCGGCTGGGGTGAGCTGGAGAGGATCTGTGGAGAACAGATGCACCTGATCCGTTCCGCCAGCGATCCAAAATTCCCCTGGACGGGAGTGCTTTTTGGTTCGGCCATTATTGGTTTCTGGTACTGGTGCACGGACCAGTACATCGTGCAGAGGACGCTTTCGGCGGGAAGCCAGACCGCAGCCCGTCGAGGAACGATCTTCGCTGGCTATATGAAACTCCTGCCGGTGTTTATCTTCCTGGTCCCTGGCATGATCGCTTTCGCCATGAATCAAAAGGGCCTCATTAGCCTTGAGAGTTCCGATGCAGCCTTCCCGACGCTGGTCGCGACGCTGTTGCCGGCTGGAATGAAGGGCATTGTGGTGGGTGGGCTGGTCGCCGCGCTGATGAGCTCATTGGCCTCGCTGTTTAACTCATCTGCAACACTGTTTACGGTGGACTTCTATAAGAAATTCCGACCGGACTCCACGGAGAAGCACCTGGTCTTTGTGGGTCGTCTTGCCACAGCTGCCGTTGTAGTGCTGGGAATTGTGTGGATTCCCTTGATGAAGCTCATAGCGGATGTGTTGTACGAGTACTTGCAGATTGTCCAGTCTCTGATTGCGCCGGCCATCGCGGCGGTATTTGTCATGGGTGTCTTCTCCAAGCGTGTCACCGGTGTGGCCGGCTTGACGGGTCTGGTGGTCGGATTTGCCATCGGCATGCTGCGGCTGGTTCTCATGATCTTCCAGAGCCACCTCGATCCGGAAGGTCTCCTGTACCAGATTGTCGCCATTAACTGGCTTCATTTCTGCATCTTCCTGTTCCTTTTGACTGTGGTGATTATCTCGGTTGTCAGCCGGTTTACGCGCAAGCCCAATGAAGAACAGATCAAAGGTTTGACCTATGGTTCTTCGACAGCTGAACAGCTCGCCGAGACCCGTGCCGGCTGGAACAAATGGGATGTTTTCCACACCTCAATCGTTGTTGGCGTCGTGGTGGCATTCTATATCTACTTCTGGTAATAAACCCGGAATCCTGACCGATTGAAGCGGAGATCAGGGCGGTGGCGGTAGGCCCGCAGGTGTGAAATTCGATAAGGAAGAACGCTCGTGACCAACATCCGATGTGTCTGGAAGGCTGGTGCCCTTCTGGGGGAGGGTCCCATTTGGGACGAGGAAGAGGAAGCGGCTTACTGGGTCGATATCAAGGCGCCGGCAGTCCATCGCTACACGCCGGCCCGCGGCTTGACCGACACCTGGGCAATGCCCGAGCCGATCGGCTGCATTGCGCGACGCTCAGGCGGTGGCTTTGTTGCTGGTTTCAAGAGCGGGTTTGCTTTCCTCGATTTGGCGAGTGGTCACATCGAGAAAATCGGTGATCCGGAGTCAGAGCAGCCGAACAATCGCTTGAACGATGGCAAGTGCGATCTTAAGGGTCGCTTTTGGGTTGGGACGATGGATGATGAGGAAAGCCGTCCCACGGGCTGGCTTTATCGCCTCGATCCAGATCGAACCTGGCACCACATGGATGGCAGTTATGTGGTCACGAACGGCCCAGCCTTTAGCCCTGACGGGAGAACCATCTATCATACAGATTCGTTCCGGCGCATTATCTACGCTTTCGATCTGGCCCTGGACGGAACACTTGCCAACAAGCGTGTATTTGTTCGCCTTCCCCACGCAGACGGCTATCCGGATGGCATGACAACGGATTCACAAGGGTTCCTTTGGGTTGCCCATTGGGGTGGTTGGCGAGTGACACGTTTCACTCCAAAGGGTTCTGTAGACCGGATCATTGAGCTGCCCGTCTCCCAAGTAACGAGCTGTGTGTTTGGGGGCCGGGACCTGGACGTACTTTACATTACCTCTGCCTGGATTGGTCTCGACAAGAAAGCGCACCTGGAACAGCCGCTGGCGGGAGGCCTGTTTGAGGTATCTGCTGGGGTGCGGGGTCTGCCCACGCCGCGCTTCGCCGGCTAGACTTAGGCTAGTCAGATTTGGTACGGTCCATCGGTGCATGGGCTTTTTCCTTGTCTTGAGCGCACGACCAGTATGGTGAGTTGCTCACGAATGACCTCATAGATGATCCGGTAAAGCGAAATCATGCTTCTTGATCCTCTCTGTTCTCCAGGATAGAATCCGTCCGAATCTTTGCGGAGGTTACCATGAAAATTTGGTTGATACGTCTTTTGATTCTTTCCTGCTCTTCACTCATTTTAATGACTTGTGGAGGGCCGCCGCCGGCCGAAGAGACGGAAACGGACGTCGGTCTGTGGACGGACACGAATTATCCCTCCTATATCCGCTGTATCACCCACTTCGGCCAGCGGGCGGATTGGTCACACGACGGAAAACGGATCCTTTTTATTGAGAGAACCTATGGCGATGTCTTTGAGGTGGATCTGGAAACCGAGATCATTCGGCCCATGACCCATCATTACTACCACAGTGGGTACACTCGCGCTCTTTACCTGAGCAACGGCGACATTCTCCTCTCCGGCTCGCGAACCTTCGACCCGGAGCATCATTCCGATGCCCGCAGTAAAACGGCTGAATTGTGGGTCTTAAGCAAGGACCTTGACAAACCTCCGGTCGCCCTGGGCGAATTTTGCTCAGAGGGTCCGGCAGTTTCCCGGAAGAACCGGAAGATTGCCTGGGCGGCGGACCACGACAACTACCCGGACAAATTACCGGAAGGCGTCTCACAGATATGGATGGCTAACATTGACTATTCAAGCGGCAAACCCAAGCTCACCAACAAGAAGCTGATCCTTGACGACCGCAACCTGGATTTCGAAGTAAGCCTAGAAGCGCAAAATTTCGTTCCACCGGAGGAAAAAGAATTAACCTTTTCCGCCTACGGCTACCAGGGAACGGAAGTCATGGGGCTCAACTTGGAGACGGGAGAGATCACCAACTATTCCAAGGCACCTAACCAATATGACGAACCAGAAGGAATCTTTCCAGACGGCAAGCATACGCTGGTGGAATGTGACAAGCACAGCGGTGGTAAGGGCTCACAATATGATGATCTCTGGAAGCTCGCCCTAGACGGCAGCGGAGATTATCAACGGATCACCTACTTCAACGAAGGGGAGGAATTCAAGGCAACCAATCCAGTGGTCAGTGACGATGGTTATTTCATTGCCTTTCAGGTCCCTAAGGTCAGCATGATTGCTGGTGTGGGCAACGGAATCTATATTCTTGACTTGGAGGCGGCCGGCCTGCGATAGCGCAGCCTACTGGGCCGGCGGCAGACTGAACGGAGGTCTATTATGAGAGGCAAACTTGGAGTTCAGGCAGTCGCTTTGTTCGTGACCCTCTTTTTCTTTTTGGGGCTCTTTTTGTCCACGGGGCCGCAAGCACCGGCTGGCCCTTCAGAGCGGGTATCCGTCGTGGTGGATTCCAAGCTCGGACCGCCCGCACAGCACGGTCTCAAACAGCTGGTGGTGGCTCTGGAGGGGAAAGGCGTGAAAGTCGAGCGGCGAGACGCCCTCCGCCGGGAGAAAAACCAGCACGTCCTTGTGATCGGTCGATCTTCAGGGTCTCGCGCTGTACGTCAGTTAGCAGAAGCTGCCGGTCTTACCTTGCCAAGGCAGGCTGAAGCCCTCCTGCTCCACAATATCTCATGGAATAACAAGGATGCTCTGCTCATTTGCGGTGCCGATGATCGCGGATTGATGTACGCCGCCCTCGATGTGGCTGAGCAAATTCGGCTAGCCGACGAGGAGACCGACCCTCTTGCCAGCATTTCGAATGCATCTGAAAAACCGGCGATCCAGGAACGCTCCGTCACAAGAATGATCATGAACAGGGCTGTAGCTGAGAAGTATTTCTATTCTGAGCAGTACTGGGACAGATATCTGAATATGCTGGCTAAATATCGATACAACACCTTCACACTGATGTTTGGCTACGGGTCAGCCGGCTATTTTGAGCCCCCCTACCCGTTTCTGTTTGATGTGCCGGAATTCCCGGAAGTCCAGGTCATCGGCATCACAAAACAAGAGCAAAAACGTAACCTGAGGATGTTGAACAAAATCATCGACATGACCCACGAGCGGGGCCTCAATTTCAGCCTGGCTCTCTGGACGCACATCTTTGTGCCTGGCCAGAACAACTTCATTCGGGAGGGGGAGCTACGAGCGGGCTTTCCCACCGGCTTAACACAAGAAAACCTGATTCCCTACACCAAGGTGGCACTCAAAAAATTCTTAGAACTGGTCCCCAACCTGGACCGCTTCCTGTTCCGCGTGCACGTCGAGTCCTCTGTCACCCTGCCCGAGCAACGCCACTTCTGGACCGAGGTGTTGAAGGTGATCCAGGAGAGTCGGCCGGAGATCCCGATTGATATGCGGGTCAAGGGACTCACCGACGACCTGATCGAGGCAGCTCTCAAGTCTCGGCTCAAGGTCCGTCTGACGACCAAGCACTGGGGCGAGGAGATGGGCCTACCGTTTCACCCTACGCAAGACAGTTTGGCCAATAAATATAAACGGCGCCATACTTACGCCGATCTTCTCCGCTATCCCCGCCGCTACGACATGCTATACCGGCTCTGGAGCCATGGGACGGTCCGGGTCCTGCTGTGGGGAGATCCTGATCATGCTCGTCGCTTCGCACAGAGCACGCGTTTGTACGACGGCGTTGGCTTCGATTTGCACGAGCACCTGGCCATGAAGATGGGATACAAAATGGGACTCCACCAGGGACCAAGTTACGAGGTGCTTGCCAAAGAATATCAGTACTATCAGTGGGAGTTTGAGCGCTACTGGCACTACTATCAGCTTTTCGGCCGCCTCGGCTACAACTTGGACACCCCTCCGCGAGTTTGGCGGGCAGAGTTTGAGCATCGCTTCGGCAAAGAAGCAGCGCCTTTCATCGAACAGGCTTACGCCCGGGCCAGTAAAGTCCTTCCCCGCATCGTGGGCTACGCGACACGCAATTTGAGTTCTGGTTTCACCTGGCCAGAGAAGCAGCGCTGGGAGGATCTACCGGACTACATCAACGTCCGGCCAAGCGACACCGCCCAGTTTTTGGGGATCGAAGAAGCAGCCGGCTTTCACCTTGCCGGCAAAACTTCACCTAAGATCTGGCCGCAGGAAAACAGCCGCTGGTTTGCGAAAACTTGGCAAGAAGTCCTTCGCCTGGTCGAAGAAGCTGAAAAACGAATCGGTTCGTACAAAAACAAGGAATTCATCTCCACAATGATCGACATGAAGGTTCTGGCCCACCTTGCGGCTTATCACTCACACAGGTTGCACGCCGGTCTGAATTTGGCTCTGTTTGAGGAAACAGGTGATCTCAACGCCTTGGATGACGCCATCCGCCACGAACGCGATGCCATCGAAAACTGGCAAAAGATTGTTGAGGTGACCGACGGTGTTTACCCGGACAACATCATCATGGGTCGGCCTCCCAGAATGTCGGGCAGTTGGAAAACCGAACTGGAGGCACTCAAAACAGGGCTGGCAAAACTGGAAAAGCGCAGGGACAGCTTTGAGCCCCAGTATCGGAAAGTCGTCGCTCGACTGGATTTTGGCGACGGTCCCGTAGAGGAAGGGCTTATCGGTGTGACCTCCGGCCAAGAGTATTCTCTGAGCAAGGGAGGGTATGGATGGCACCATGGCTTTTTGTCGCCCTCTCCTAAGCTCAGCGATAGGAAAATGGAAAAAGAACGCTATCGCGATTTCCTCCACGGCCCGGAGCCACGTGAATACCCTTATTCCGCTTTCGGTATAGACCTGCCTAACGGTGAATACGAACTGCTTTTCTCCATGGTAGACCGCTCAGATCAACCGCGCGAGCATGGACCTATGTGGATTGTGGCACAGGGAAAGAACTCGACAGAGCGGTTCACGGTTCCGGCCGGTCAGCTGGTGGAAAAGACGCTGAGAGCCAAAGTTGTCGATGGGCGCCTTAACGTCGTGCTCAATTCCACCACTGATGGCGATTGGATGGTGAACAGTCTGGTGCTGACGCGCGTCGAGCCGGCCATCGGACACGTGCCGATTCGAAAAACCTCGGGCCAGGGAGACGTCGTGATTCAAGCCACGGTCGCTGGTCGCGACTCCATTCGTTCGACTCACCTGGTTTATGGCAGTGCAAAGACTGGTTACAAGCAGATTCCCATGAGCACAATGGGCCGCTTCACTTACCAGGCCTCTATTCCCCAATCCGATCTGATGGACGGATTGAGCTACTTTATTGAGGCAGTGGACAAGGCGGGGCGCGAGGCTTGGTTTCCTCGTAAAGCGGCCGATCAGCCCATCCGCATGGCGGTCACAAACGACAACCAGGCACCGGTTGTGGCCCATCAGAAGATCCGGAAGTGGACCGCAGGTAAATCGCTGGTCATCAGGGCCGAGGTCACTGACGCTTCCAGTGTCGAGTCGGTTCACGTGCGCTACCGGGGCGTCAACCAACACCAGGATTTCCACCGCTTGCGAATGCTCCCTACCGGTCGGGGAAATGAATACCGAGCCGAAATTCCAGGCGGCGACATCGACTCGCGATGGGATTTCATGTATTACATCGAGGCAGTCGACAAGTACGGCAACGGCAAGATCTATCCTGACCTGGACGTGGAGACCCCCTATGTAGTGGTCAACCTTCACAAGTCCACAGTTTCTCACGCAGATGGTCCCTGACGGCGCTGGTCTGAGCCTATCGTGGGGGGATTCTGGGGCCCCTTACCTGTAGGCCTCTTTCCGATGGCTCACCCGGACGACCAGTATGGTGAGTTGCTCACGAACGACCTCATAGATGAT
>JALLON010000100.1 GCA_027717925.1 Acidobacteria bacterium AH-259-G07
ATGATTGGGTGCCATCTCACTTTCGTGCGCCTGCACGGCAATTCAGCCATATTCACTCTTAATTCACCAGGCGGCACCAGTCCAGAAAACGTCAGAAACTGGTGATCGCTAACAGCCGATTACCGCACCACCCTCAAAAGCCGTCTTTTGGCCCGATATCTCGGGGTAATTCGGTTCTATCCGGGGGCTATTTCGGGGGTATCTAGAGGGTAATCGGGGGGTATTTGTGTTCAAAATACCAACCCCACCGATCTGATATGAAGAGAGTTAGGTACTCTCGATCTCTCGAAGAACCTTTTCGTTTTGCCCATCTTGCATGAAAACGCCAGGATATACTCACTGATTTCGGGCAATGAAGCACCTGGCTTGTGAAGATCTTCATGAGCAGAAGAATAGCAATTTCGCGGATGATGACGCGCATAGAGATACGATAGCTCATAACGGCTGCCCCATCGGGCACCTCGTATCCTTTCTGCTCGGCAGTAAGATTGGCTCCAGGCAAAGAATAAACAGGCCACAGCCCCCACCATCATTCTCACCCTGGCCTGCACAAAATGGCTCGTTTTTAAAAACGTTGTTAAGGATGATCCCGTCCTTCATTCCCGCTTCTGCCGCACTCTGATTTCCTTTTTTGGCATATTTGTAAAAGTCCCGTAGAGGCCGTAGCGGCTAACACCCGTCACTTTAAAACCAAAAACTCCCCGCTTTCGCAAGGAGTCTCTGGTATAGCGCCATGAAGAGCAGCTTTCTCATATGCCTCTCTCGAAAACTCTCTACCCGCCCTCAAGGTCCCGTTGTCACAGCTCTAACCCCATGCGCCACAACAGGTCGATGAAGCGAATTCTTCTCAATGCTAAAACTTCAACTTGTCAAAGGCAATAGCAAGGGAGGGGGCGGAGGGTGTCACAGCGTGAAAATTTGACTTGAGGCCAACAGGGGGCCGAGCGGCTTTGATGAACACATCGCAGATGGGGTGGGGTAGGCGTGCTATACTCCAGAATATGAGAAAGGACTCATGTAGTGAGCAAAGCGTGGAGCATTACACCCAAAAAGATTGAAGATGCGATTCGTCGGATTGTAAAGCTAGGCCAACCCCGCAAAGTGATCCTGTTCGGCTCTGTTGCGCAGGGGAAAATTAACAAAGATAGTGACGTCGACCTTCTGGTAGTGACCGACAATAATGTTGAAAGTCCTCGGAAAGAGAGCGTACGCCTTCGTCGGGCACTGCGTGGAATCTCCATGCCCATCGATATCCTGGTCGTTCCAGAAAAGCGACTGGAGGAACTGGCCGAGCAACCGGGGCTAATCTATCGGGAAGTATTGCAACACGGGAAAGTGGTTTATGAAGCCCCGGAGTAATGAGCGAACCCAAAATGCAGACAGAAAGAGCTGCCAAAGTCATGGTCGTACCGGCGATTGTGCTGTTGGGACTCCTTCTGTTTGTGGGGGCCCTACCAGCTGATCGCGTCCTTTCCCTCAAGGATGCAGGACATCTTTTTCTGGCGCTCAAAACTCGAACAGCAGAAGCGTTTCAAGCCGGTCAGCTTCCACTTTGGGATGAAAGTATTGGCTGTGGCTCACCCCTCCTTGCTGATCCAGTTGCTCAGGTTTTTTATCCGGGGAATGTCCTCTTTCTGTTGGCCTCGGCATCTCAGAGCCTCAAGTATTTTGCCCTTCTCCACCTGATGTTGACAGCGCTCGCCTTCATGGTTTTGGCGCGTGAATTTGGAGTTTTAAACCCAGGAGCCCTGGTTGGCGGGTTGGTTTTGATGGGAAGTGGGGCAGTTGTGAGTTTTCATTACAACCCGACATGGACAGCCGGTCTTCCCTGCCTTTTGGTTTCCATGGCCTACTCCCGTCGTCTGATCTATGGCCGAGGCAGTTGGGGAAGCGCAACTGTTCTCTCTGGATCCCTTTTTCTGATGCACCTGGCGGGAGCCTTCGAGCTGATTCTGGCCTTTGCCGTCTACGCTGCAGCTGAACTGATTGCGGCCATTTTAACGAGACTATCTGATCAGGCAGGCCGAAAATCTTACCGACCCCCCCTCCGCGGGGCACTCTTTCTGACTTTATCGGGGGCACTTGCAGCGGGTTTGGCCGCTTGCCAGTTACTCCCCACCTTTGAGATGCTTTCGTTCTCCTCGCGAAGTATCGGATTTCCCAGTCTGCACGCCGCCATCTGGTCCCTGCATCCGGGGCGCTGGCTGGAACTCGTTGCACCACAGTTGTTTGGCAATCCTGGGGAAGACACTTTCTGGATCGCACTCCTGCGAACCTCTCCGTTCGCCAACCAGCCTTTGCTGTCGGGGATCTACCTGGGCGTACCCGCTCTTGCTCTGGCCATGGCAGGCCTGAGCGCACTCCCACGCCGGGAAAGGTGGATTCTGGCCGGCATGACCCTGGTGACGGCTGTTCTATCTTTGGGGGATCAAACGCCTGTTTTTGATTTGGCGCGACAATTTGTCCCGGGAATGGGTCTTTTCCGTTATCCGGCCAAGATTTTTCTTCTTTCGATGATTTCCATAACCCTTCTTGCCGGCGCTGGGGCCAATGCCCTTCTGGAGGGAAAGGCTCGAATTCATCGGATTGTCCTCATTAGCAGTCTGGGTTTCGGTGTTCTCCTACTGGGCTGCTCTCTTTTGGGATTTATCTTCCAGGACGCTGTAAGGCAATGGATCAGTCAGGGGATTGTACGAGAGAATTTAGGGTTGGATGAGGTGGAAGTTTTGCAGCGGTCAATGGCGGCTCTCTTTCGCGGGTTCGGTGTCGCCCTGATCTTTGCAGTATTGGTGAGCCGGATACGCCGCATTTCCCGTCGTCTGGGATTGGTTCTCTTGCTTTTGCTGCTGGTCCTGGATCTTGGGCTGGCAAACCGCCGTCTCATTGTTACAACTCCAGAGAAAGCCTATTTTGCGCTGCCTGAATCACTGCCACCACCTGAGCGCCTGCATGAGAGCTCGGGGATCAAGCGGATCGGGCAGAATCCTTCTGGAGCAGCTGTTCTGATCTATAGACCCCACCGCCTGTCACTGCTTGGCTACCGTTGTGCTGACAGCTACGGGTCCTTGAAACTGGTCAACAACGTGATGTTTGCTGCGGCGCTCGGAGCATGGCCGGATCGTAGCTTGCAGTTCAGATCTGTCCGCTTCGTAGTCGAGCCGGCAAATGGGCATGAGGATTTTCAAATAAGAGAGCTGAAGGATACTCTACCGCGGGCCCTCGTCGTTGGGCGAGCCGCACTCGCCATCAATGACAAGGTTGCCAGTCGGTTGCTCGGATCGGCGGATTTTGACCCACGCCGTGACATCGTTTTCTCTGATGACCTTTCGGAAGCTCTTCTCCTCTGGGCAGACCCCAGAAGCACGTCCGCTCCTGTGGCCAGGGTGCGCATGTTGGCTGACAAAGCAACCGAGGTCCACTTGGAGATTGAGACTCCCGCTGCTGCCTACCTGCTTTTGAACGATACCTGGTATCCGGGCTGGCAAGCCACGGTCAACGACAAAACGGTTCCCATCCTCCGTGCCAATCTGATGTTTCGGGCCGTGCAAATCCCGGCGGGAAGCTGCACGGTGAAGTTCGTCTACAGACCTCAAAGTGTTCGCGCAGGCCTGCAAGTTTCGGGACTCTCACTCATACTGCTGGCCTGGATGGTGTCCTTGTCCTACCGGAAAGGGGGCCGTGGTCTTTAAAATTTAAATTTTGTACACAAAATTTAAATTTTAAAGACACGGCCCCTTTTTCTACTCCGCGAACAGAGAGTCGACGAAAGCCTCTGAGGAGAACAGGACCAGATCTTCCTGTTTCTCCCCGATTCCAATGTAAGGAATGGGGATCTTGAGTTCCTTGGCAATGGCCACCAGAATTCCACCCTTGGCAGTGCCGTCCAGCTTGGTGACGATGATTCCCGTGATTCCAACGCTGGCGAAGAATTCTCGTGCCTGAGCCAAACCATTTTGCCCGGTAGTTGCGTCCAGGATCAGATAGATCTCATGGGGAGCCCCCTGCACTTGCCGAGCGGCAATACGCTTCATCTTCTCCAACTCCTGCATAAGATTGGTCTTGGTGTGAAGCCGACCGGCAGTATCCACGATGAGAACGTCCTTGTTCCTGGCCTTACTGGCGGTGATGGCATCAAACAAGACGGCCGCTGGATCTGCTCCTGAACCCTGCCCCACAATCTCCGTTTGCGTGCGCTCAGCCCAGATCATCAACTGCTCCACAGCCGCCGCCCGAAAGGTATCCGATGCGCAAATGAGTACGCGTTTGCCCACTTGGTTAAGACGATGGGCGAGCTTGGCAACTGCCGTGGTCTTTCCGACACCATTGGCCCCGACCATAAAGATCACGTGAGGGCGTGTTGTTGAGAGGATCTCCCCAGGTGAGGCCTCGACACTGCTTAAAATATCGAGGAGATCCTGGCGGATCATTCCTTTGATCTGATAGGAGGTCAAAATGCGCTGGCCCCGGGTCTTGCCTCGAATTCTCTCGGTGAGCTCTAGAGTCGTCTGCACTCCAATGTCAGCGCTGATGAGGATATTTTCCAGGTCTTCAATTTGATCTTCTGTAATGGGACTGTCAGCCGTTCCAAAGATCTGATCAATCTTGTCACTGAGATCCTGCTTCGTGCTTTTCAGGGCCTCTTTGAGTCGCTCGAAATAGCCGGGTTGTTCTCGATAATTAAAGATACTCATGCCGTTTGGAGGGGGTCAGACCGTAGGGGCGAGCCGGTGGCTCGCCCCTACGGTCTGACCCCACTCATCTTCTCGAATTGTGCCTGGATTACTTCCCAGTTTCCCTTTTCCAGCTGCCGGTAGAGCCTCTCGAGCTGTCTGGTAAGACAATCACAAAAGTCGAGCGGATGACTCACAGTTAAACCCTGCAGGCGAAGAGAAGTTGCCTTGTGACTGAGTTCCCCCGGGAAATCTTTCTGGGAAAGATTGACACCGATCCCGATAATGGCCCAACCGATTCGATCATGCAGAGTGCCCATCTCGCTCAAAATTCCGCAAACCTTCTTTCCTTCAATCAAGACATCATTGGGCGCCTTGAGTTTCAGCCTGAGTCCCGTGCCGCCTTGCTCGTGTATAGTATGGGCCACGGCCAGTCCTGAGATCATGTTCAGAAAAGGCGCACGCTCCACTTTCCAGCCAGGATACAGAAGATAAGAGACATATAGACCTTCATCAGGTGGCGAATGCCAGCCGCGGCCATAACGCCCTTTTCCCGCCTTTTGCTCCTGCGCCACCACCATTCGAGGTTCACCGTCCTCTACGAACGTCTTTAAGTAGTCATTCGTGGAATTTACAGTCTGTAGATAATCAAATTGCTTAAACAGTGAGGACATCTGGGGGGGCGTGTCTTTAAAATTTAAATTTTGGACCAAAATTTAAATTTTAAAACACACGGCCCCTATACTTCCAACAACAGGCTCATATCCACCGAGCGGTAGGAGTGTGTCAAAACTCCAAGGGAGATAAGGTCAACCCCCGTCTCAGCATATTCAATAATGTTGCTTTCCCTGACTCCCCCGGAAACCTCCAGGACACAACGCCCGTTGGCAATTTTCACCGCTTCCTCGACTTGCCGTGGAGTCATATTGTCTAAAAGTACCACATCTGCGCCCGCACTGATGGCTTGACCAAGCTCGTCAAGATTTTTCACCTCGACCTCAATTTTCTGAAGATGAGCGCTTTGACTCCGACAAGCGTCAATCGCTGCTTCGATTCCTCCCCCGATGGCGATGTGGTTTTCTTTAATAAGAATTCCATCATCCAAACCAAACCTGTGATTGTGTCCGCCTCCTATTCTTACCGCATACTTCTCCAGAGTGCGCCACAGCGGTGTGGTCTTGCGGGTATCTAAAACCTTCGCTCTGGTATGTGCAATCAAGCTCACATATTTTCGAGTTTGAGTGGCGACACCGCTCATGCGCTGTAAAAAGTTCAAAGCCACGCGTTCGCCTTTGAGCACCACCGAAGGCGCTCCAGAGAGTTTCCCAACTGTTTCCCGACCGACGCTGGAACCCTCTTCAAAATAGGCCTCGCCTTCAATCTCTCCCAGCAGTTGAAAGACACGCACAAAGACGGGCCAGCCGGCGAGTACAAATTCTTCATTGGCAACAATTTTGGCTTGAACTTGTGCCCCACCTTTCAGCGAGCCGCTGCGCTCAAGAATGGCGTCGGTGGTAATGTCGCCGCGTCCCAGGTCTTCCCGAAGGGCCTGTCTTAAGAGTGGATCAAGGTCGAGAAAGTCCATTCAGCTTTTCCTTTAGTTTCCTGAGCTGTTCGACCACTTCTTCATAGCGCTTGCGGGCATCAGCCACCACCTGTTCAGGGGCTTTATGGAGAAATTCGGTATTCTGCAACTTTTCTTGTAACTGTTGGACGCTAGTTTCAAAACGGTTGATCTGCCGAATCAAACGCTGACGTTCAGCCCCAACGTCAATCACTTCGTCCAGAATGAGCGAAAATTCGGCCATTCTGGAGACTCCCTGAACCCGGATCCCTCCCCTCTCTAAATTGGAGACAAACTCCACCTGATCCAATTGGGCCAAGTTTTTGAGATGATGCAGCTGGGACTGCAGAAAACTTTGGTGCTCATCATTGCACAGCAACTGCAGCGGGACTCTTTTGCGAGGGTCGATGTTGTTCTCTGCCCTGGCCGTCCGAACAGCGCTGATCAATTCCTGGAGTCCTCCCATCTGTTTTTCGACCGCCAAATCGACCCACTCCTGGTGGGCCACGGGATACGGGGCAATCATCAGCGAATCTCCCAAATGGGGGAGTTGCTGCCACAATTCCTCAGTGATGAAGGGAATGAAGGGATGTAAGAGCTTCAGGCAGGTTTCCAAAAGATAGGCTGTAACCCGGCTCGCCCTCCTTTGCTTTCTGACATCGTGGCTGGTGATATTGACTTTAGCCAGCTCGATAAACCAGTCACAGAACTCATGCCAAAAAAAATGGTACAGCTGATTGCTGGCCTCGTGAAAACGAAATTTCTCAAAATTCTCATTTGTATCCGAAATAATCTTCTGGAGCCGGCTCAACATCCACCGCTCTTCCACCTCTAGTCGGTTCTCCTCGCGCCATAGCTCATCGATCTCCTCCTCAGTGACCGGTTCTTCGTGCTCCAGATTCAAAAGCAGAAACCGAGCCGCATTCCAGATCTTATTGCAGAAGTGACGGTACCCGGCCATCCGACTGACTGAAAAAGGGATGTTTGTTCCGGGCACGGCCATCGCGGCCAGCGTGAAGCGCATGGCATCCGTACCGTACTCATCCATGATCTCCAGAGGATCAATGACATTGCCTCGAGATTTCGTCATCTTCTGTCCGTGCTCGTCTCGGACCATACCGTTGAAATAGACCGTCCGAAAGGGGACTTCCCCCATAAACCGCAGTCCCATCATCATCATGCGCGCCACCCAAAAGAAGATGATATCGGACGCCGTCACCAGAGTGTTTGTGGAGTAGTACACCTGAAGATCTTTGGTCTGATCCGGCCACCCCATGGTGGAAAAGGGCCAAAGCGCGGAGCTAAACCAGGTATCCAAGACATCGGACTCCTGCTCCAGTGACCGGCTTTCACAGTGAGAACAAATCTCGGGCGCCTCCTGCGCTACTGTGATCTCTCCACAATCAGGACAATACCAGGCCGGGATTCGATGTCCCCACCAGAGTTGTCGACTGATACACCAATCATGAATGTTGTGCATCCACTCGAAATAAATCTTTTCGTAATTTTCCGGGACAAAGACGGTTTGCTTTTCCTTGACCGCCCGGATGGCTGCCTCCGCCAGTGGTTTCACCTTCGCAAACCATTGTGTGGACACCAGAGGCTCGACGACCGTCTCACACCTCTGGCAGTGTCCTACATTGTGAGAATGGTCTTCGACCTTCATCAGCAGGCCTTGCTTTTCCAAGTCAGCGACTACCCCTTTTCGCGCCTCGTACCGATCCATCTTGGCGTACCGACCAGCGGCCTCGGTCATCCTGCCGTCTTCCCCGATCACCTTTACAATGGGCAGCTGTTGACGTTGTCCCACCTCAAAGTCATAGGGATCGTGCCCTGGAGTCACCTTGACCACCCCGGTCCCAAACTTCCTATCCACAAAATCGTCGGTGATGATACGGATCTCCCGCTCCATCAAGGGCAGAATAACGGTGCGACCTGTCAGATGAGTGTATCTTTCATCTTCTGGATGAACCGCCACAGCCGTATCCCCCAACATGGTTTCCGGGCGCGTCGTGGCCACCACCACAAAATCACTGCTTCCCTTCAAGGGATACTTAATGTGCCAGAGCTTGCCCTGCGTCGGCTCATACTCCACTTCCAGATCAGAGATCGCTGTGGTGCAGCGTGGACACCAATTGACAAGATATTCACCTCGATAAATCAGGCCATCCTGGTAGAGACGAACAAAGACTTCACGGACGGCGCGAGAAAGCCCGTCATCAAAAGTGAATCGATTACGGCTCCAATCACACGAGCAGCCCAGCCTTCGGATTTGATTCAAGATGTCTGTCTCTGCCTTCTCCTTCCATTGCCAGACGATCTGTTCGAATTTCTCTCGTCCCAGGTCCGTTCGCTTTTTGCCCTGTTCTGCCAAGTGGCGCTCCACCACATTTTGTGTGGCAATCCCGGCATGATCGGTACCTGGTAACCAGAGAACGTCGAATCCCTGCATGCGCTTCCAGCGAATAATGATGTCTTGCAGGGTAATATTCAGGGCATGTCCCATGTGTAGACTGCCGGTCACGTTGGGGGGTGGTAACACAATGGAATAGGCAGCTTTTCCCGAACCAGGATGGGCTTGAAAAAGCCCTTGCTTTTCCCACCATGTGTACCACTTCTTCTCTGCTTCGGCCGGCTCATATGCCTTAGGAATGTTTTTTGTCATGGATACTATCCTGCGTAATGTCTCCGTCTTGGTCGGGTAGTTGCCGACGTAAACGGCTTATTGTCCCACGGAATACACGAATGGAGCGCGAATCACACGGACCCTAACCCTACCCTAACCCGCATTTCTCACACCGGCTCGTGGCGAAGCGCC
>JALLON010000101.1 GCA_027717925.1 Acidobacteria bacterium AH-259-G07
ATCGATCCGTGGCGGTGCTCTTGCTCACATCAGTGCTCCTGCCACCTTTGGGACTTGTTTTGCTTTGGATCCGCCCAAAGACTGGCCTTGTCAGCAAGTTAGCCGGTTCCCTCGCCATTGCGGCGCTGGGCCTTGTTCACCTGCACCTGTTTTTCGGTCTGCGCATGGAAGTTGACGGAACGGGCATGCGACCGATCTTTTCCTTCCATAAGCGCGAGTCTCACTATGCAGCGCTGGAACGGAGCCGCTTAGAACAACGGAACATCCCTGAGCAGCCTGACATTTCTGGTGTCTCCCCGACGGCGGTGGGTCAAACTGACCAGCAGCTGGAGAGCCGTGAGAGGGGGAGCGGATTGCGCCTGGAGGCAGCCACGAGGTCCTCTGGGGCTGGGACAGCAGCTTATTGGACCAACTTTCGCGGCCCCAATCGGGACGGCCGCTACGATGAACGAAAGATTCTGACTGATTGGCCCTCCCGTGGACTACCCTTGCTCTGGCGCCAGGCCGTCGGAGGAGGTTACGCTTCTTTCGTTGTCGCACAGGGACGCGCCTTTACAATTGAACAACGAAGACGGCAGGAAGTCGTAGCGGCCTACGACATGGGGACGGGGCGCGAGCTGTGGACGCATTCCTGGAATGCGGAGTTCCGGGAGAGTATGGGTGGTGACGGACCCCGAGCCACCCCGACCTGGGATGAAGGTCGCCTTTACGCGTTAGGGGCCACGGGCGAGCTCCACTGTCTTGAGGCATCAACGGGCAAGTTGATATGGGCCCGTAACATTCTCGTGGAAAACGGAGCGAACAACCTCGAATGGGGAATGGCGGCTTCGCCGCTGATCATCGCTGAAAAGGTGATCGTGCTTCCGGGCGGCCGGTCCGGAAAGTCCGTTGTCGCCTACAACAAGCTCAACGGAGAACCCATTTGGAAATCGCTGAATGACAAGCAGGCCTATACCTCACCCACGTTGGTCACGCTGGCCGGCCGGCGGCAGATCCTGGTCGTGAGCGCCCCTCGCGCTATGGGTCTGGCGGTCGAAGACGGCTCCCTGTTGTGGGATTACGCGTGGAGGACCGCCTACGACGTCAACGCGGCCCAGCCGATTGTACTTGACGGAAATCGCTTCTTCATCTCGGCGGGCTACGACCACGGCGCAGCGGTGGTAGAAGTCACGAAAACGGACAGAGGCTTCGCTGCTCGGACTGTCTGGAAAAACAACCGGATGAAGAACAAATTCAACAGCTCGGTCCTTCACGAAGGCCACGTCTACGGTTTGGACGAGGGAATTTTGGCCTGCGTCGATGTACGGACGGGAGAGCGCAAGTGGAAAGGCGGCCGCTACGGCTACGGCCAGGTCCTCCTGGCCAGTGACCATCTCATTGTGCTGACCGAATTGGGAAACGTGGTACTGGTCAAGGCCACTCCTGAGCGGCACCAGGAACTGGCTCGATTTTCTGCCCTTAAGGGGAAGACATGGACCCATCCGGTCATCGCCGATGGCCGACTGCTGGTCCGCAATACGACGGAAATGGCTTGCTTCGATATTAGGGAATGAGGGGGTCAGACCCCCCACAGCACCACGGCGGTTATGAGCGTCACGGCAATAGCGCTCCCATAGCATAGAATCGAGATGAGGGTTCTGATCTTCTGCAAGCCAATATCAACGAGCGTGAATCGAAAGCGATGAGCCCAGTGGAAAAAAGTGAGGGCGATAAGGCCGAAAAGGAAAAGTTTAACAATTGGATGAGAGGCGGCACTGTGTACTCTTTCGAAGGCAAAGGCCTCTTGTGCCGCCATGCCGAGGGGTAAAACGAGTCCCGTTATGATGATGAGAACCGGTAGAAACATGGCTGCCAGCATGCCGCCCGCAGAGAACAATGACCACCAGATCGGTTCGTTCGATTTTGCCACGGCTAGCCCCCCAACACGATCCAAGCGATGGCCAGAGAGAGAACGATCCAGCCGGCATAGATGGTTCCAGCTATGACAAGGGGTGGCACCCGCTCCTCTCCCACTCGAAGAACCATGATCTTAGGAGTGAGGTTAAACCAGGTGATTGTGTGGTAGAGAACAAAGGTCAGAGTTACGCAGTGAAGAACGATACTGGACGGAGACTGCATGAGGTCGATCATTGAGGCATACGCTTGTGCGCCCTCTCCAAGTTTGTAAATAAACACCAGTAAAAAGGCACAATAAGCCGCCGCAAAGACACTCGTGAGTTCTCGAATCATGAACAAAAAGTATGCTCGTCGCTTCAGCCACCAGGTCTTGGGGACCGGCCTGTGGTAAGGGCTCATTTTCTCTTCCCCCAGGGCACGAGCACTTCCTTGAACCAATCTATGGTGCTGGAGACCTTGGCCCGCTGTATCGCCGCAGCCGGATCAACATCTTTGGGGCACACGGTCGTGCACTCACCCACGAAGGTACATTCCCAAATTCCTTCGTGACTGGCAATAATTTCCTGTCGCTGGTCTCTGCCCTGATCACGAGAGTCCATGTTGTAGCGCTGACCCAAGGCAATAGCAGCAGGTCCTATAAAGGTGGAATCCTGGGCGTAAACGGGACAAGCCGCGTAACAGAGCATGCAGTTGATGCACATGGAATACTGCTTATACTGGGCCAACTCAGCCGGCGTCTGAAGATATTCGCCTTCCTCGACCGGCTGCTCCTGCCCCTCTTCTCGGATAATCCACGCCTTAATGTCTTTCAGTTTATTTATGAAGTCATCCACGACAGACACCAGGTCTCGTTCCACCGGGAAACCGCTGAGAGGCTCTACGCGAATTTTGCCCTCGTGGTAGTCCCTGAGGAAGACGGCGCAGGTCAGCTTCGGCACGCCGTTTACCATCATTCCGCAACTTCCGCAGACCCCCATCCTGCAAGACCAGCGATAAGATAGCGTCCCATCGATCTGTTCCTTGATGTAGTTAATGGCATCGAGAACAACCCAGTCTTCCCTGAAAGGAACCTCGTATGTTTGGAATGTGGGCTCAGATTCCTGATCCGGCCGATAGCGAAATATTTCAAGTTGCACCGTCTCCTGCATCATGACTCCCTATCTTCCATAGACCCGCTCCGCTGGTGGCCATCGAGTGATCACCACGTCTTTATAGTCAATGCGCGGCCCATCACTGGTTCTGAAGGCGAGCGTGTGTTTCAGAAAATTTTCATCGTCACGCTTCGGATAATCGGTGCGCTGGTGTGAGCCGCGGCTTTCCGTTCTAGCCAAGGCGCTGTGGGCAATGGCCTGAGCCAAGTCGACCATGAAATCAAGCTCCAAGGCCGAGGTAAGTTCCGTATTGAATGTGAGGCTTCTGTCCTCAATAAGAACATTCGAAAAACGTTCTCGAAGCTCGGCGAGGGCATCGCAGGTCTCTTTGAGGCCTGCTTCGGACCGGTAGATCCCCGCCCCTGACTCCATGACTTCGTTCATCTCCTTGCGCAGGGTCGCGATCCGTTCAGTACCCCCCTCCTTTCGAATAAAATTCCGAGCGACGCGTTCCTGCTCATCGGAGCCTTGCTTTTCAAGCGGGCCGACATCCAGGACAGTATGTTCGGCTACGAAATTTGCCGCTGCCTTACCTGCACGCGCTCCGAAGACCAGAAGTTCCGTCAGTGAATTGGAGCCGAGACGATTGGCCCCGTTGATCGAAACGCAGGCCGCCTCACCAGCCGCAAAGAGGCCCGGCAAAGTTGTTGCGCCGTTGACGTCGGTGTCGACACCGCCCATCACGTAGTGAATCACCGGGCGAACAGGGATGGGCTCATGCACCGGATCAATTCCTGCATAGTTTCTTGCCAGCTCCCGCACAAAGGGGAGCTTTTTGTCTATCTTTTTTTCGCCCAGGTGGCGAATATCGAGGTGGACGATATCTCCATAGGGACCCGTAATCGTACGTCCCTTCTCTATCTCCTTAACGAAGGCCTGACTGAGCCGGTCACGAGGCCCAAGTTCCATGCTCTTTTTGACCGGGTGCCGAGGATCCGTGACGTCTAGGGGCTGTCCCAAGTCATAGTCCTGGAGATATCGGTAACCGTCCTTGTTGACCAGGACTCCCCCCTCACCACGGGCTGCCTCCGTGATGAGGATTCCTGTTCCGGGAAGACCGGTCGGGTGATACTGGATAAACTCCATGTCTTTCAGGGGCACCCCTGCCCGGTAAGCCAGCGCCATCCCGTCGCCAGTCTTGATCGCTCCGTTGGTCGTGAACGGGTAAACGCGCCCTGCGCCGCCCGTACAGAGAATGACAGCTTTTGCGGCAATCACTTGTACTTTCCCAGAGCGCAGTTCCAGGGCCGTAATGCCTTGACAGCGACCACTTTCAACCAGGATGTTTGTCGCGAACCATTCGTCGTAACGAATAATGTGGTCATACTTGAGGGAAGTCTGGAAGAGGGTGTGAAGCATGTGGAAGCCGGTTTTGTCTGCAGCAAACCAAGTGCGCTCGATCTTCATACCACCAAAAGGGCGCACGGCGATCTTGCCGTCGGGTTCGCGGCTCCATGGGCATCCCCAGTGTTCCAGCTGGGTCATTTCGGCTGGAGCCTCTTTGACAAAAAGTTCCACGGCATCCTGATCAGCCAACCAGTCGCTTCCCGCAATGGTATCCGTACAGTGATCATTCAAACTGTCGCTCTCCTTGATGACTGCGGCGGCGCCACCCTCAGCGGCTACCGTGTGGCTGCGCATGGGATAGACCTTGCTTACGACGGCCACATCAAAAGAGGGATTTGCCTCAGCAATGCCAATGGCAGCCCGCAGACCTGCTCCACCGCCACCGACCATTACAATGTCATGGTGAAGAATCACGTGGATTTCATTATACCTCTGCCTCGGAGAACATCAATTCGACAGCAAACCAATGACTGGGAACCATCTCAGGAGGCCGAAAACGCCCCTCTCAGCAGGGCCACGCTCTTAGGCACCCCCGTATTTGCGTCCTCTTTCCCTTCAAATTCAATGGAGACGTAACCGTCGTAGTTCACCCCTGCCAGAATCTGAGCAATACGTTTATATTCCAGATCCAGCGTGTACCACTCCCCGCCGCCGAAATAGGTCTTGGCTTGTACAAAAACTGTTTTGGGTGCCAGCATTTTCAGCTTGTCATACGGCTCCTGTAGAAAATTTCCCGTGTCCATCAAAACTCCTAACCAGGGTGACTGGATGGCATCGACAATGCGCAGGACCCCTTCAGGAGCGCTGGTCAGTCCCCAGTGGTTCTCCAGTGCTAAAATCACGCCTGCTTCTTCGGCCTTTGGCAGGCATTTCTCGATGGAGTCAATGCACCACTTGAACGCATCGTCATCGGTGTACCCTTCAAGAGGAGGTTCTTTTCCTCTTAGCTCCATCAAACGGTCGAATGACTCCACAGTTCGCCACCGGCCGGAATTCAAGCGAATGGCAGGAATTCCCAGGGCATAAGCAAGTTCAATACAGTGGATCGTATGGTCGATATTCTTCTGCCTTTGGGCGGAATCGGGCGAAACAAAGTCCTGGTGAATAGACAGACAAATCAGGTCGATCCCGTTCACAAAAGCATGACGCTTGAGATTCTGCAGGTAGGAAGGATCTTCACTTTCCATCTGACGGTGCAGGATATCCACACCCTCCACACCCATTTCGGCAGCCTTATCAATGACTAGCTCGATGGGAACCTTGTTCTCAGTGAAATGCCAATAGGAATAGGTCGATATTCCCAGTTTGACGGATTTCCTTGCTGTCCCACGATCTTCAGGAAGGGGTTCACTGGAAGGAGCAAAAGCCGCAATTCCTCCAACCCATGCGGCAGTAGCTAGAAAAGATCTTCGATTTAGTTGCATTTGCACCCTCCTTGGTGAAAATTGTTTGATGAAATTGTTCGAGGACATTTAATCGGTTCTTTTTCTCAGGACATCGTCGGCACCAAAATAAACCTTCTCCCCTTTGAACTTTCCCCGTTCCAGATCCCACGGAAAGAAAATGGCCACCTTAAAAGTCACCTGCTTCCCACTGGCCCGAAATCTAAGCCAGTCCGCTCGATGAGTAGCGGTAACGGCCGCTTCCTCGCATACTCCCTGGGGACCAATGACAATGTAGGTCAAATGAAATTTGATGTCAGGAAAGGCTGTCAAGAGCTGTTTGTAAAATTGCGCTGCTCCCTGGTGTCCCTTCCATACATCTCCGGTGGGTACAACCTCATAGATGCAGTCCTCTGTGAGCGTAGATAAGAGTCCCGGGATATCTCGATTGTCCTCCGCAATCGAGTGAGTTTTCCATTCCTCTCGAATCACCCGGTACAATTCCGGGGTGATGTTTCGCCGCAGCAATTCCAGAACTTTTTCCCGACTCATCGCTCTTCTTTTCTCACAAGGTTGAGGGAGACCGAGTTGATACAGTAGCGCTCATTCGTAGGCGGAGGACCATCATTGAAAACGTGACCGAGATGGGCGTTACATCGACTACACAGCACCTCTGTTCTTGGCGTCCTGAAGAGGTTGTTATCCACCTCGGTTTTCACATTCTGCTCCGAGACAGGTTCCCAGAAGCTGGGCCAACCTGTACCAGAATCATACTTAGTCCCTGAGCTGAACAGGTCGTTTCCACAGCAGACGCATTGATAAATTCCTTCCTCTTTGCAATCCCAGTATTCACCGGAGAACGGCATTTCGGTGCCCTTCGTACGGCAAACCGTAAATTGCTCGGGAGTGAGCAGTTTCTTCCACTCCTCTTCGGTTTTCGATACCTTGTTGGTCATCTTCGATTTCCCCCTCGCTGTTGTCCAAGAGCGTGAACCATCTCGAACAGAATACCAGGCCAGCCCAGGAGACAAAATATTGATTTTCCAAAATGTGCCCCCTATAACACCTGTATGCAGATTGAAGGGAAGAGTGCAATTGTGACAGGTGGAGCCTCGGGGTTGGGAGCCGCCACAGTGCGGCGGCTCCACTCGCTGGGTGCAAAAGTCCTCATCGCCGATCTCAACCAGGAGGCCGGTAATGCCTTGGAGCTTGAACTGGATCAGGGAATACTCTTTGTCGAAACGGATGTCATCAAGGACACATCGATGGAACAAGCTGTGCGTAAAGCAGCAGAACAGCACGGTGGACTTCATGTCCTGGTGAACTGCGCAGGGATCGGCCTGGCTGAAAAGGTCCTGGGAAAAGAGGGACCTCACGATTTGGGCCGTTTTACGAAGGTAATCCAAGTCAATCTCATCGGTACTTTCAATGCCCTCAGGCTGGCCGCTTCAGCCATGGCTGAAAACCAGCCGAACCAGGAAGGTGAACGAGGGGTAATCATCAACACCGCTTCAGTTGCAGCCTTTGAGGGACAGGTCGGCCAAGTGGCCTACTCCGCCTCAAAAGGAGGAATAGTAGCCATGACCCTGCCAGCGGCACGAGAGTTCGCTCGTCAGGGTATCCGGGTGGTGAGCATCGCCCCAGGCATCTTCGATACTCCTTTATTAGCTGGACTGCCGGAGCGGGCACGGGTCTCGCTTGGTGAACAGGTTCCTTTCCCCCCTCGTCTGGGACGTCCTGAGGAGTATGCGGGGCTCGTCCAACACATTATCGAAAACGTCGTGCTCAACGGAGCCATAATCCGTCTGGACGGGGCACTGCGCATGGGCCCGAGATAGCCTTTATAGGGTTGGAAGGTTGAAGGTTCCAACCCTCCCTGACTCGTGGTCTGTGGTGTTAGCTCGCCCAGCTGGCCGCTCCATGTAAATTGTGGCATCATGAAGCAGAGGAAAATCTTGACGATTCTCGAGTTTAAAAGTTCTCTGATTCAGGATGAAGCGGGGGTTTCCAAGGGCGTGGAAACTGTGATGGCCTCTTGGAAGGACCAATCCCTAGTGGTTGTGGCAGGAATGGGAAAAACCGAAGAGCGCTTGTTGGAAGCGGGAGAGAAATCTGCTGATCAAGATCTGGTCCTGGCCTCCACGCTGGCCGAAGGCGCCAGGACTTTTCACATGCAGGTGGCCCGACAACTCACTTCGAACCACGTCTGGACGGAAACGCAAAACTTTCTTTCTGAACTTTACGAAGAATTCTCCGAGCTGTTGCAGGGCTTGTATCTAATCGGTGAGCTCGGCCCCCAAGGCAAGAGAATTCTCAGTTCATACGCTGAACGAGCTAGCGTCCTTATCTTCGCCCAAGCTCTTAAAGAGAAGGGAGTTCAAGCACAACCGGTTTGTGGCCGACAAATTTACCTAGCCAATAGCACTCACATTTCAAAGAGCTTTCACGAGAAGACCGTGGCTGACTTTCGGCAAGAAATTTCATTTTTGTCAAAAAGCGGAACAATCCCCGTAATCTCCTCTTCCTTGCGATCGATCGCTGCCGAAGGATGATCGAGAAAGTCGTATCGGGTGGGCAGGCGGGAGTGGACAGGGCAGCTCTGGATGTCGCTCTGGAGCTAAGTTTCCCTTGTGGTGGATGGTGTCCACACGGCCGGCTCGCCGAGGACGGACCTCTTGACTCGATCTATCCCCTGACGGAGACACCCTCATGCGATTACGCAGAGCGAACCGAATGGAACGTGCGAGACTCTGATGGAACACTGGTTTTGCACCAAGGTCATCTCTCAGGGGGGACCGCCTTCACTGTAGAGCTTGCCCACGAATGGAACAAACCCTGTCTGCTCCTCGACCTAACCCAGAAGCCCGGCCCTGAAATGGTTCTTGAATGGGCCACGCAGCACAGAATCCGAATTCTCAACCTTGCCGGACCAAGAGAGAGCGGCAGCCCTGGCATATATCGCGAGGCCTCGCGATTCCTGCGTAAACTCCTTTCCCGCTAGCCTGAATCCATTGAAAACTTTGCCTTCTCTCTTGCATCATAGATCATGGAAGCGTAAGGCGGAAACCCATTGAAGGGTGAACCCATGGACGACAACGGCAAGAAAAACAGCCGTACCAAATCAGCTGAGCAAGAAAAGAAGGTTCCTGTGGGGTGGGAGTTAACCGAAGAAGACAAGGCTTTCCTCCGCTCCTGTAACATTCGTCCTGATTAGCCTCGCTTATTCCAGCTTATTCATAAATGTTTGGCCAATGCACCGCTAAGGCGCTAAGG
>JALLON010000102.1 GCA_027717925.1 Acidobacteria bacterium AH-259-G07
ACGAAAATTATGATTTGTTGCTGCGAAAGCAGGCGGAGTTTGAGAACTACCGTAAGCGAGTCGAGAAAGAGAAAGAGGAACTGCGAATCACGGCCCAGGCTGAAGTCATCAGGGAATTACTGGCGATCCTGGATGCCTTCGAAAAAGGGCTTCGTACTTTGGAGGAGGGATCTAAAGATTCTCAGCTGGAAACCTACCGTCAAGGCTATGAGCTGATGCTCAAGGAGTTTCGGTCGATTCTTGAGAAATTTGGTGTGACCGAGATACCGGGAACTGGAGCACCCTTTGACCCTAATGTGCATGAAGCCGTATTGACAGAGATGACCACGGAGTACCAGGAAGGCGAGATTTTGGACGAATACCGCAAAGGTTACAAGATCAAAGGCCGGCTTCTGCGCCCCTCACAGGTAAAAGTGGCTGTCCAACCGGACGGACTGTCCGTCGGGCAAGAGAAATGGCAGGAAGAGGGGGAGTAAACTTTCCACTTCAGCTCAGCCCGAGCCACTAGCTTGAAAACGGCCCTGAGCGATCTTATGATCAATTTAAACCGAGCGTAGGAGCAGTAAATTTGGCGAAAAGAGACTACTACGAAGTGCTCGGCGTCGATAGAAACGCCGGCCAGCAGGAAATCAAAAGTGCCTACCGTAGATTGGCCATCAAGTACCATCCTGATAAGAATGCCGGAAACAAGGTGGCGGAGGAAAAATTCAAAGAGGCTGCTGAAGCTTATACTGTGTTGAGTGACCGAGAAAAAAGAGCTCGGTACGATCGTTTTGGTCATGCGGGTGTGAGCCCAGGAGTCGGAGGTTTTGAAGGGTTCGATCCCGATATTTTTGCAGATTTCAGCGATATCCTGGGCGATTTTTTTGGCTTCGGAGATTTCTTTGGCGGCTCTCGAAGACGTGCCAATCAACCCCAACGCGGCGCTGATCTTCGTTACGATTTGAAGATCAATTTTGAAGAGGCTGTGTTTGGTGTGAAGACCAAGATCAAGATTCCGCGCCAGGAGAATTGTAAGAGTTGTGGTGGCTCGGGAGCGGATCGTCGTCAGGGACTTGCCATGTGCCCTTCCTGTAGAGGACGAGGCAGTGTTCGATACCAGCAGGGGTTTTTCACGATTAGTCGAACATGCTCCAACTGCCGAGGTGCCGGACAAATTATCAAGAATCCCTGTCCTGAATGTCGGGGTCATGGATTGGTTCGAAGAGAAAGGGTCCTTGAGATCAAGATTCCTGCGGGCGTAGATGACAGCTCTCGCTTGCGCATCACTGGTGAAGGTGAAGGGGGGGTGAAAGGTGGACCTCCAGGAGATCTCTACGTAGTCATATCGGTCAATGAACACCCCTTCTTCGCACGCGAGGCCAACCATATCTACTGTGAGGTCCCTATCAATTTTGCCCAGGCAGCTCTGGGCGATGAGATCGCCGTGCCCACACTGGAGGGTCGGGAAAAGATCAAGATCCCAGCAGGAACTCAATCTGAAACGATTTTCCGTCTCAAAGGTCGAGGGGTTGTTAACTTGAATGGGCGTGCTAAAGGGGATCAATTGGTGCGAGTCAGGGTAGTTACCCCGACTAATCTGACCAAGGAACAGAGGGAACTTTTTAAACGCCTGGCTGCTATCTCGGGAGAAGCTCAAGAGCCACGCAATCTGTTTGAAAAGGTCAGGGAGGCACTTAGTTGAGTCGGTCCCTAAATTGTCGGGCCTCCCGGCGATGAAATACCTCCCATTCCTGGTTTTGCTTCTCCAACCGGTTGCGGTTTTCTCCCAGCAACGGCCTTTGGTAACCGAGCACGCGCAGACGGTCAAGCGAGGTTATTTACTATTGGATATTGGTGTCGAGTTCCTTCAGGATGCTGTCTTTCCTTTTTCCGGACTTGAGGGCGACTTGACTCGAACCGGCGTGTTCGGGGTTCGCATGGGAGCAGGTGAGGACGTCGAAATCCAGGTTCTGGGGACAATCCAAAATGTTCTAAACGTAGAGAATCGCTTTATGGGACCGAACACCCCCCGGCTTGATTTTTCGGGAAATTCGACGAGCGATGTGGGGGATTTTAGCCTGGCCACGAAAGTGCGCCTCAAGGAGGAGAACGGGGGATGGCCGGCTCTGGGATTTCGCTTCGGCGTGGAGCTTCCCAATGCCTCAAACGAAGATGGGCTGGGAAATGACGAGACCAATGTCTTTGGGAGCTTGCTGCTGCAAAAGCAATTTGGAAAGCTAAAGTTTTTGACTAATTTGGGCGTCGCCATTTTGGGGGATCCGGTTGTGGCGGGCTCTCAGGACGACCTGTTTACCTACGGTGTAGCTTTGATATACCCGGTCCATCCTCAAGTCAATCTGCTGGCCGACGCCTATGGCCGCGCAGGGGCGGGGGGAGTGGGAACCGAGGAACAGTCGCTGCTGCGCTTGGGCTCGCAGATCAAAGCGGCAGGATTGTACTGGGATGTGGCGCTGTTTTTGGGATTCCGCGATGACGATCCGTCTTCCGGTCTTATCCTGGGTGTGTCCAAAGAGTTGAGGTTTCCGCTGTTTGGGAAGTGAAAAAGCTGACCCGCTGACCACAGATCCACGGGTTGTTCCAAGTTCCAGGTTTCCGGTTTCAGGCTCCAGGTTTCAAGGTGGGAGGTTGGAAGGTTGAAAAGTTGGAACGTTGGTAAAGCTCAAATCTTGAAATTGAAAAAGCCACTGTCAGGTGAAACCTTCAACTTTCCAACTTTTAACCTTCAACTCTTCAGCTGAAACCTGAAACCGTCTGTGGTTAGCTGCATCCGGAGGTGCTGCCGCAGACGGTGCAAACGTAGCAGTTGCCGTTGCGCTGCATCAGATTGCCGCAAGCTGAGCAGGTATGGGATTCGCGCTTATTCTCCTCTATCAGCCGCTGGGCAGCCCTGGTGGCTTCGGGCTGTCGAGCTTGCTCCGAGAAGCTTACCTGAACACCCTGATGCATGCTGCCATTGGGCTTGACGTTGTGGATGCCCAGTGCTTCCTGGACGTCAGGGCTGAGGTATTGGGTAGCCAGATAACGCACCACATAGTCCGGTATAGAGGTCGCGAAGGGAATCTGAGAATTATCGGTAAATCCGGCCGGCTCAAAGCTCATGTGAGCAAACATTCGCACATAGTCTTCCAGCGGGACACCACTCTGCAGACCCCTGGAGATTGCAATTGCCCAGGCCATGAGAATGCCCTGAAGCGTGGAGCCTTGTTTGGCAAAATTGAGGAATATTTCACCGAGACTCTTGTCCTCGGGGTACATGCCCATGGTGAGATATCCTTTGAAGCCTCTGATGCGAAACTCGTGTTGTAGGGCGGGATGATCCTTGGGCATGTTGCGATGCTGCGGCCAGCCGGCTGGTTGGGTCCGCTCTTTGTTGGAGAGTGGCTGCACCATTTTGCATCCATCACGGTAAATGGACACTGATTTCATTCCATATTTCCAACCCTGAATGTAAGCCTCCATGATGTCTTCAACCGAGGCTTCGTTTGGGAGATTAATGGTCTTGGAAATAGCGCCGGAAAGAAAGGGCTGAACGGCGCCGCACATTTTAATGTGACCCAAGTAATGAATGGAACGAGTGCCATTCACAGGGCGGTCAGCGCAGTCGAAGACGGGTAAGTGCTCCTCTCTCAAGTGGGGTGCTTCTTCGATCGTTTTCTTCTTCTCTATGTACCTCAGGATGTCATCGACTTCCTCTTGCGCATAGCCGAGTCTTTTCAGAGCCCGAGGAATAGTGTTGTTGACGATTTTCAAGCTACCCCCGCCCACCAGTTTTTTGATTTTGACCAGCGAAAAGTCTGGCTCGATACCTGTTGTGTCGCAGTCCATCATGAAAGCAATGGTGCCGGTCGGGGCCAGGAGCGACACTTGGGCATTTCGGTATCCGTGCTCGGAACCCTTCTCGATAGCCTGATCCCATACCTCCATGGCGGAATGCAGAATATCCATGGGGACCATGGCGGAGTCTATTTCGGATAAAGATTCACGGTGCTTGTGGATGACTTGCATGGTGGGAACCCGGTTTTTCTCAAATCCAGTGAAGGGACCCATGTGCTCGGCGATTTCAGCACTGGTCAGATATGCCTGACCAGTCATTAGAGCGGTAATCGCAGCTGCCAAGCTGCGAGCCCGATCGCCGTCGTAGGGAAGACCACGAGCCATCAAGAGTGCTCCCAGGTTGGCGTACCCCAATCCCAGAGTACGATACGCGTGGCTGATCTTGGCGATCTCTTTCGTGGGATAGCTGCAATTGTCAACAATGATCTCCTGCGCCAGGATTACGATTTGGGCCGCTCGCCGGAAGGATCCAATGTCGAATTGACCATCTTCCTTCAGGAACTTCATCAGGTTCAGCGAGGCAAGATTGCAGGCCGAGTTGTCCAAAAAGACATACTCCGAGCAGGGATTGCAGGCGTTGATGGGGGCGGTATTAGGACAGGTGTGCCAGTCATTGAGGGTTGTGTAAAACTGCAGACCCGGATCACCGCAAATCCAGGTGGCTTCGGCTATCCAACGCATGATTTCTCGCGCTCTGTAGGTTTGAACCACTTCGCCCGTTGTCACTTTACGGGTTTTCCATTCCCCATTTCTAATGACCGCCTCCATAAACTCATCTGTCATGCTCACACTATTGTTGGCATTCTGAAACTGCACACTTCGGTAGGCTTCTCCATCGATGGAGTCGTCGTATCCCAGTCCGATCAGTCTGTGGGCTTTCTGTTCTTCCCCAGCTTTGCACCAAATATATTCCTTAATATCTGGGTGATCCGCGTTTAAGATGGCCATTTTGGCGGCCCGTCGTGTCGCGCCTCCCGACTTAATGGCACCAGCAAAGCTGTCGTACCCCCTCATAAAAGAGACGGGTCCTGAGGCAAAGCCACCCACGGCCAAGGGCTCATAAGAAGAGCGGATTTTTGACAAATTGACTCCGGAGCCCGAGCCTCCTTTAAAGATAATGGCCTCGGTCTTGGCCAGCTTCATGATGGAGTCCATATTGTCTTCAACACTATTGATAAAGCAGGCCGAGCACTGAGGATTCTTCTTGATGCCCATGTTGAACTGCACGGGGGAGTTAAAGGCCGCCATCTGATGAAGCAGTAAATGGCTCAATTCGTGATTGAAAGTCTGCGCATCTTCCTTGGAAGCGAAGTACTTCATCATCTGTCCCCAGGTGGTCAGGGTATTGACGATGCGGCCAATGAGTTGCTTGACACTGTTCTCCCGGTTGGGACTGCCGAGATGACCACGGAAGTATTTGCTGGCGACAATGTCTGTGGCCCTTTGAGACCAGAATTTGGGGAATTCCAAATCCTCTTGGCGGAAACTAACTTTTCCCGTTTTAAAATCTTTGATCGCTGCGGTTCGGATCTCCCATTGCACTTCGTCGAAGGGATGCCTTCCTTTCTGAGTGAAGTACGGTTCGATCTTGAGACCAGCTGATGCTTCCGCCTTTGCCTCAACTTTTTTCATTCCTTTTCAACCTCCCAAGGATAGGTTCAGATTATAAGGTGCAGCCTAATTCTAGAACCGCCCCCTGACAATTTAGACGATCGCTTGTCGCGCCATTTGTCCCATGATATAGTGGTTTCATTGCGACAATTATACCATATGTAGCGTCAGATGCTCGAGCAGCTCTTCTTTGGAGAGCCCTTGGACGCCAATCGTTTTGTTCTTTGATTTCTGGCCGTGAACCAGGAAGACATTCCGTGGCGGTAAGTTCAAGCACTTGGCCAAAAATTCCAGAAGCTGACGATTGGCCCTGTTCTTCAAGGGGGGCGTGGTCAAGCGGACTTTCAGCGCTCCGTTGTATGAACCCACGATTTCGTTGCCGGCTGCTCGGGTTTGCACGCGGACGGACAATAAGAGCGTGTCCGATTTTTTAGAGATCTTGATATCTTTCATCTTTGCCAACGTGGGCCAAAAATGGCAGTGCCAACGCGCAGCAAGGTCGCTCCTTCCTCAATGCCTATCCGATAGTCATGGCTCATGCCCATGGAAAGCTCTCTCAAAGGTTTTTGGCGGCTGCGGTTCACCTCGGCTAAGAGCTGGAACATCTTTTTGAAATATGGCCGAGAGGCTTGTGATTCTTCGTGGTAGGGAGGGATCGTCATCAATCCCTGCAAGTCTAAACTGGCCATTGAGTCGACTAGTTCCACCATGCCGGGCAGCTCCTGAGGGAGGACACCGTGCTTTTGAGGTTCTTCTCCAATATTCACTTCGATGAAAACCGGCAGCGTATTAGCCGTTTTTGCGGCACATCGGTTGACCTTATGCACGATTTTGGGCCTGTCCAAGGTCTGAATCACATCGAAAAGTTCGACCGCCGGCTGGGCCTTGTTCGACTGCAAGGGACCAATGAGATGCCACTCAAGGCCTTTCGCATTCACCAAAGAGATCTTTGGCTGGGCTTCCTGGACACGGTTTTCCCCAAACAGCATTTGTCCGGCTCGGTGGGCTGTCTCGACGAAATCGGGGGGAAGAGTCTTTGTAACGGCCAGGAGTCGAATTTCCTCAGGATTTCGGCCACAGGCCAGAGCAATAGATTCAATTTCCCCCCACAGCCGCTTCAGGTTGGAGGCGATATTGAGCACGAGCATTAGTATACCGAGAATGAGGAGACATAAATGATGAATTTCGAATGACGAATTTCGTATGATTATCCAGTAAGGAGATTCATTCGTCATTCGTCATTCACGATGGTACTATGGCAGGGGAACCTTACAGGATGCACTCGGTGAAGCCGGGAAAATTCATCACGCTTGAAGGGGTCGAGGGCTGTGGCAAGAGCGTACAGTTACGCCTCTTGGAAGAGGAACTGCGTGGACGCAACGTTGCCTTCATCACCACTCAACAGCCAGGGGGGACACTCTTTGGAAGAGAACTCCGCCAGATTCTTTTGCACAAGGACGGAGCCAAACGTGAACCGGTGGCGGAGTTGCTGCTGTACCTGGCCGATCGGTATCAACATCTCAAAGAAGTCATTGAACCGGCTTTGGTCCGTGGTCTTCATGTCATCTGTGATCGTTATCATGACGCCACCCTTGCATATCAGGGACATGCCCGGGGTATTGGCTTCAAAACCGTTGATCAATTGGCTGAGATTCTGCAACTGCGAGTTCCTCATCTGACTCTGGTTTTGGATGTGGAAGTGGAGGTTGGCCTGAAGCGAGCGTGTGAGAGGAACCAAAGAGAACACAAAGAGACGTGGGGGCGATTTGAGGCCGAGGATTTGGAATTTCACCGGAAGGTGAGAGAGGGCTATCGGTTGCTTGCGGAAAGGGAGCCCGATCGAGTGCTCCTCCTTGATGCCTCTGGCCCCCCCCCACGAGGTGTTCAAAAGAATCTTAAGAGTGCTTGAAGCGAGGGAAATGTTTGCAGCATGAGACTCGAAAACTTTGTTGGAAACCAACGGATCGTTGGACTGCTGCGGCGAGGCCGGCTTCCACAGGCCAGCCTTTTCACTGGCCCTGAAGGCATAGGGAAGAAGACGCTGGCTTTGAGCCTGGCCGCATTGACCAATTGTAAGGATGGCAGCGGGACCGATCTGTGCGAAAAGTGTTCTTCCTGCGTGAAGGCGGCAATTGGGAATCATCCTGATATTTCGCTCTTCCAGCCCCAAAAGCACTTCATTCGCATCGACGCGATGCGGGAGCTAAATCGGGAGGTCCGATTTCGACCCTTTGAGGGACGACTTCGCCTTTTCATCATTGACCAGGCGGAAACAATGACCCATGAGGCTGCCAACTCCATTTTGAAAACACTGGAGGAGCCTCCCGAGACATCCCGCATTGTTTTGGTCAGTGCTTTTCCTCACCGCCTCCTGCCCACCATTCGCTCGCGCTGTCAGGACTTTTGTTTTCACCCTCTAGATCGCAAAGAAATTCGGACTTATCTGGAGAATCATCTCCCAGGAGAGGATGCGGAGTTAAGAGCTGCTTTCGCCGATGGAAGCATCGGCACTGCTCTCGAGCTGAATCTTGAAGAGACCTTACCAGACCGGGACCGAATGCTGGAATTGCTCACCTCGTGGTGTCGACGGCAGTCCTTCGAAATACTGTACAGGAAGTGCGAAGAGCAGCCTTTGCGAAGTGACCTCAAAAAACGTGAGCGCGTACGACACTATTTGGATCTTTTGCAACTACTCGGTGAGGACCTGTACTTTCTCCAGGTAAAAACCCCAGACCGTGTGGTCAACCGGGATCGAATTACGGATTTAGAAAAGCTTTCGGAAGGTATAAGCTTGAGTTGGATCAAGGATTTACTTTACGATATTGATCGATCGAGATGGGAGATTGATCATTATGTGAATCCTCTGATGTGCTTTGAGACACTCTGGTTAATGAATCCGGGGGAAGCATCGAATGCTGGAAATCGTCACCGTCAAGTTTGAGGCAAATAAGACAGCTTCCAACTTTCTGGCCCACGACGTGGGTCTCCGTGTTGGGGATCGCTGCATCGTGAGCACAGAACGAGGAGTTGAGTTGGGCCTGGTGCTCAAAGGGTGCAAAGCGGAAAATCTCCAACTTGGCGATTCTAAAGTTCAGAAGGCTCTTAGAAAAGCGACCGAGCGGGACCTTTATCTTTATGAGAAGAAAAAAGATCGAGAAGATTCCGCGTACCGATTGTGCAAGAAGCTGCTCAAAGCTCACAAGCTGCCCATGAAGCTCTCTAAAGTGGAGTATATCTTTGATGGGAGTCGTGTGGTTTTTTTTTTAACGGCCAATCAGCGTGTAGATTTTCGTCGGCTTGTTAAAGATTTGGCTCGTCGACTGCGGAGCCGAATCGAAATGCGGCAGATTGGTGCGCGTGACGAGGCCAAGTTGGTGGGCGGACAAGGCTGCTGCGGTTTAGGTGAGAATTGCTCTGCGCGGTTCTTGAAGGAATTGAAATCCGTCAGTGTTCGGGCAGCCAAAGAACAAGGTCTTACTGTGAACCCGGGTCGGCTCTCGGGTATGTGCGGCCGCTTGAAGTGCTGTTTAAATTATGAGATTGGCAACTGCGGCGGGGGCAG
>JALLON010000103.1 GCA_027717925.1 Acidobacteria bacterium AH-259-G07
TTTCGTTTGCCATTGTCTTCTTTTCAGATTCAATTTGCTTCTCCGAGTCCCAAAGATACGCCGAGGGAGTCAACGCGAGACTGATAACGAACGCTTTCCCCAGAAACATGCCCAGCGCGATTTTCTTCCAAGATTTCATCTTTACATTCTCCTTTCTTACAAATTCTGAGTGGCATACCGTGACAAAGCTCAGTTAATAATGTGTTCTCTCTCGAATGGAATCACATCAACCTTTCGGATAGCGCTGGTCACCACTCCGTTGCCAAACTCCAGATGCAGGCCCCAAGCTGCCACAATGTCCAGCTTGATCGCACTGCCACCCCAGGTACAGCCGGTAATGGTCGTCCTCAATGGGGACAAACCTTTGCGATCAAACCAGCCGCCAGAGACAGAATAGAAACCGTCCTCAAGCACACGGATCGAGTAGGTCGAGTTGGCGGTGGTCACCCGTACACAATCTCCAAAATCTAACTCGGCCTTATACACGGCTCTTAATCGATCCGCCTGCTCAACAATGGCTCCGAGAGTGCGATCCAAACGTGTCATGGCGTTTGATCGTCTTTTTGTTTTCATGCTGACCATTTTATTGGGATTGAAAAAGTCCCTAAGGGCCGTTACCAAAGCATGAAAAATTGACGCAGGGAAACCGATCAGCAAACTACTTGAGTCACAACTCCGAGCGCTGGATGGTAAGGTTGCACTTCGTTTTCTTGCCGGGAACCGCATCGATTATTTGGATGAAGAGGAGAGGAAGTTGTTTGACTCAGCACTGGCTGATTGTTTAAGAGCGGACAAAATAGGCCTGGAGCTGCATCTGGTCTACAACCCTTTGAGGGCATCAAATCCACCGTGCGGATGTTCGATTTTTTGATCGCTTCCAGGCAGTATTGCAACGTCTCGCGCGTCATGATCTCCTCTCGATCCGGACCCGCGTCAACGTGGCAGTGAGCACAAGTTTGGTTGCACATTTTCCCCGACATTGACCTGGAGAATCTCAATTGCAGTCGGGGTGAGAGGATAGAGCCCGATTTCATCCAGCCGCTCTTCAAAGCTTAGTAGCTTGCCAGCTGATTGACTCAGTATCTGGATCTGTTTGCGTGTCTCTGAAAGCTCGTGATGAGCTGCTGTTAACGATTTCATAGTCTCTGGGAAAAAGTATGACCCTTGAGTCACAACTGACATCTGACAACTGACATCACACCTGACAACTGACACCCCGACAGTTCAGGGTTTTCCAGCTCCCTTTTCTTGTCAGCTGTCAGTTGTGTTGTCAGCTGTCAGTTGTTGAGGCATTGCTCTGTCGACAGTGAAGACGCCCTCATTCAGTAGGGCGTTGAGTCTGTCAGCTAGTAATTTCTTTGAAGCAGCACCAACCACCTGATCCACTACCTGACCATCCTTGAAAAACAGCAACGTCGGGATCGAACGGATACCATACTGCATAGAGATGCTTGCATTGTCGTCAATATCCAACTTGCCCACTTTGGCGCGTCCCTCAAAATCCACAGCCAGTTCTTCGATCACGGGCGCGATGACGCGGCACGGTCCGCACCAGGCCGCCCAGAAATCGACCAGAACCGGCTCTGTGCTTTCAAGCACTTCACTCTGGAAGTTCTCTTCGGTCAATGTAATGTACTTAGTGTCGTTAGCCATTATTCTTATCTCCTTTTCAGATTCGATTTTCATCTTTGAGTTAGAAAAATATGTCCAGGGGATCAACGCTACACTGATAATCAACGCTGTCCCTAGAGCGACCCCTAGCGCGATTTTCTTCCAAGATTTCATCTTTACCTTCTCCTTGAGTTCAGGGGTGTCTGCGGGCTAAGGTTTGTAGATACGAGTGTCGGGGCGAAACGCCATCCAAGCAAAGGCAAAGAAGTCGCCCGAGACGATTCGCTCTAACCTCTTTCCTTTTAAAGGTCCCGAAGTCGCGACACCGAACAGGTTCCAGACCGAGCCGGTTTCCCGATCCACAAAGAAACTTCCCTTTTTTGTGAATGACAGTGTCTGCCCCTTGACTCGCCGGTCGAAAACCGCGCCGGCGCCAATCGCCTTGCCACTTTTGATCTTTCTTCGGCCCAAAGCCGTACGCGTAGTCTTTTCGTAAAACACCACAATCGGTACTCCACCGACCTTGTCATTCACCACTCGCCGTTTTTTCAAAGCTGAAAAGGGATAGGCAACCGGTTCACCGTTGAGCATGACCGTGACCAGATGTTCCATCGGCCTCACCTTTTTGGGTAATGGCCCCCTATAAAGGAATGGCGTGTTTCGTATGTCGTCATATCCTGCATAAGGGTTGCCGCCATAATCCCTGCGATATCCAGTTTCTTTCGACAGCACTTTTGCATTTGGATGCTCCAATTTAAGTTGCCCAAAGCCGATCAATGTCGCAGGAATCATCTCCAACGTATGGCCGACCATCTGTCCGACGATCGCCTCACCACTGAGCTGCTGCCACAGGGATTCTGTCTGGCGGTCGTACATGACCAAATCGCTGTGCCGTAGCAGCCCTGATGTGCCAAAATCGTAAACCTTCTCGTTGATGCGGCGATCAAATGCGATGGCGCTATAGCACAAGGGGCAGAACGTGACGGCGACGGGAAAACCTCCGACCGTGTCATTGACGATTTCATGCCAGGTCATGACTTGCAACGGGTAGGCCCGTACATCTCCATTCAATTCGAGAAAAATCACGGGTTCTCGATCAGCAATCCATTCCGATGCTTCTTGAACGGATACGAATCTCGGATGATCAATGGGCGGGATGCCATCGCGCGGAGGGCCACCCGACTCAAGACTCGAAACGTCGATAGCGGTTCTGCTGAAGTCGGTATTCGGCCACGCAGACTTCCAATCCTTCGAAAACGATTGGGCAGCTGCCATGGCTGGCAAAAGCAATACTGCCACCAGAATGGTTTCTATCCTATGGATAGACTGTCGATATTTTCTTGTTATTTTAAACATTTCCTTTACTCCCTCTGTTCCTTTTTTCCTGCCAAAGATCAGACTGCCTTCGCAGCGAGGTCTGATCTCTTGCCGGCTTCGTTAGTAAGTGCAGTGGGGCCCGGAATTCTTACACCCCAAAAAGAGGCAATGAGCAGGGGGGCTCCGCTTCCGCTTGCAGGCCACCCGTGTGGCCTTTAAAATCAGGCTGTTTCCGCTGGAAAACAAGTAAGTGCGTCAGGGGCGCAAGTTCTTACGCCCAACCTCGGAGGCGAGCCAGCGGTGTGATCTGGACACCGAATCGTGGAGCGTGGCGATGTCGATCGACGATCCGCAATTGGCGGCACGGATCCGGAAAGGGGATCCCGAGGCGCTCGAGGTTGTCGTGCACACTTACTTGCACCAGGTCCTCCGCGCTGCGCGGGGAGCGGGACTGGACCCTCAACGCGCCGAGGAGGTGACTCAGGATACCTTCACCACCTTTATCGAAAAGGCCTCACAGTTCGAAGGAAGGTCGCACGTGCGAACGTGGCTGTTCGGTGTCCTTTATAAGAAAATCGCCGAGGCTCGCCGCCAGCTGCAGCGAGAGGGGAAAACGGATGTCATCGAGGACATTGTCGAACAGCGGTTCGATAGCAACGGGAGTTGGTTGCGCCCACCCCAGTCCCTCGACGCCGCCCTGTACAGTGGCGAAATTCGTCTATTGTTGGAGAGCTGTCTCGACGCTGTCCCCACCCAGCAGAGAATGGCCTTTGTGCTGCGAGAGGTAGAGGGGTTTACCACTGATTAAATCTGTAAGATTTTGAACGTCACGCGCACTAACTTAGGAGTACTAACGTATCGCGTTCGCAACCCTCTCCGGGAATGCCTGGAGGCAAAGGGGGTCAAGAGGTAGCCGGGATGTTACGCTGTAAGGAAGTCACGCGCAAGATCGCTAGCGATGAGCTTGCAGAGGCCAGGTGGAGCCAGAGGATTACGTTCCGGTTCCACCTGCTCATGTGCCGCCACTGCCGGCGCTACGCGGCGCAACTACTGGCCATTGGCACTGCGGCACGGAACCTCTGGGGACAGGAGCCTGAAGACCCGGATACGCTTGAGCGACTCAAACGTAAAGTCCTGGGACCTTCTCCTGGAGGGCCTCAGGACTCAGCGGGCAGCAACAAGAAACAGGGCGGCAATGTCGATTCGCACTGAGTGAGTTTCCTAAGGTATTCCCTTCACCACACACCGCTGCCGGTCAGTAACCAGAAACCTACCCGGTTTCCCCGCTCATCCCGACCTTCAAAAAACATAACCCGGTCCCGACTCCAAGGCAACACCACCCAGAAAAGCAGTCCGTAGGCCACAAGCACGATCCAAGCCACCTGATGAACCTCCTCCGTTTCGCTCCCGGTGTTCCCGGAGCGTTCGGTTTACACGATTGGTTGATTGATCCTGCGGAGCCTGAGGGCCCTGACAAAACTCCCTTCAGGAACACTCGTACGCTCGAGCCCGGGCTCGCATTCATGGGCCAAGGACACCGCCAACCTCTCTTTAGGGACAGCCATTCAAAATGTACGTGGTCGTTTCCGCAACTTTGTTACAATGCTCGCACAGTGGCTATCCAACCGAAAATTCTAACTTACAGCGACTATTTGCAATTGCCTGAGCAAATGAAGCGCTACGAAATCATCGATGGGGAGATCATCTACCTGACGCCTGCCCCTAAGGAAATTCACCAACGTATTTTGAGGAACCTCTTTCGTCCGTTAGACCATTTTGTTCGGCAAAAGCGGCTGGGAGTGGTTTACTTCGCGCCTCTGGACATCATCGTCAGGAAAAAGCCATTGCACACACGCCAGCCTGATTTGATCTTTATCAGCCGAGAACTTGCCTCAATCGTTCGCGATCAGATTGAGGGTGGGCCGGACCAGGTCGTGGAGATTCTTTCTCCGGGAAAGACAAGAACCAATATCGAGAACAAACTGAAGGATTACGCCCAGCTCACGGTCCAAGAATGCTGGATTGTCTGGAGATAACTTGGAATCTGGAGTTTTGGCCGGCCTCAGCCTTCCCATCGAACACATCTTCGTACCGCCTTTCGATTAGTTGAGTCCACTGCGCAATCGCGATTTCACGCCGCCGCCAAACAGGGAAACCCTAATCCATCGAATATTCCTCACTGTCCTCCTTATTTTGGGTGTAAAAATACCGCCTTACTACTGATATCCTGGAGACGGTGCCTTTTCGAGTCCTCTTCAATCAGAAGCGAAAAGCACAAGAGCATCGCGGCAGGCAACCTAGGGGGCTAGGGACTTACTCAAGCAGCTCTGGATGAGGGTCGTCGGCCGGCAGTGAATTGGCTGGGTGGAGCGTAGCCCAGCCAGAACCACGTGTACCTCAGGTGGGGGCATTGTCGAAGCACTACGGTAACTTTATCTCCAGGTCCTTTTCCAAGCGAAAGTTGAATTTCTGTTCGGCTTTGAACTCAACCTCTTTGCCTTTGGTAAGCAGCACGCCTCCCGTTCCGGTGCTACTTCCGATCACTGAGCCGAGACCGGCACCTCCTCCAGTGATGACGCCTATGATCGCCCCGAGTCCGGCCCCAGTGCCGATCCTCTTGATGTCCCGCCCTTTGGTGCCTTCGGCTTCGACTACAATCTCGTTGGTCTGAATGGGGTAGGGTTCTTCTCCGACATGCATCTCGATGAGGGTAAGCGACATGCGAGCACGCCCCTTCACTCGTCCCGAACTCTTAACCTCCAACAACTTACCAATGACGAGGCTCTTTCTCGGGGCTAAAATCTCCCCATCAACCACCAAATCCTTCTCCAGAACCGCCTCATAGCGGTCCCCAGACTTATTTCTCCGAGTGCTGATGGAGTCCAATAGTCTGATTTCGATGCTGGTGCCTGCCGGCACAAGCGCGGTCAATGGAACCACCTCTTGTGACCGTCGAACTTGGCCTCTCTCCTCAGCCCACAGATCAGCCACAGAAGAGACTAAGAAAGTAGCCGTTATGAAAGAAAGCAGAATTTGTTTCAGCATTTTAATACCGTCCTTTCGATTCAGTCTAGCAAGATTCAATGCCGGACACAGTTCGCCAACAAACAATCCATTCCCGGCTCAGAGTATCAAGGTGGCGGGGCAAGATGGCCGCTTCGCAGATTTGCTGGGCCAAAGTGGGAGTGCCAGGTCCTAAGCCCGCATTTCTCACACGGACTCGTGACGAAGCGGCGGAAGCGTCGACCTGACCAGGCGTGCGACCGAGGCCCCCGCAAGCGTACTGTAGGGTACGCTGAGGAGGCCGACCAAGCGCAACGCAGTCAGGGCGGATGATTGTGCCGCTGCAGTAGAGTCGGTGTGAGAAATACGGGCGAAGACCTGGCACTTCTTTCATGAGGCGGCTAAAAGGCGAAAGTAACGCCTCCTGAAATCTTCAAGTCATAGATCGTTTCATCGAAGTTGGACGCGACTCCCAGCGCTGCCGCTGACGAGGGGTCCAAGTCATCAACGCTATAGACAAACCACCGAGCGTCTCCCTTAGTGCAAAACGCTTGCTGAGTGGCACAAAAAGTCCGCCGCCAAAGTTGCCGGCGAAATAGCTCTCGGTGTCCCCTCCTGTAATGTCCAGTATCCTGGTCCCAAGTCCCCCGGTTACGTACGGGTCGACTGCTGAGTGCGGGAGAATGTGGTAAACGAGATTGCCGTGGATGTCCCAGGTGTCTACGTCACTTGCGGAGAATCCGGTGCCGGGCGCTGCCCCGAGGAGATCTGCAGTGGCAGGGGAAAATGACACACTGCCTTCCACTCCGAAATGGGGGCTGAAACGATACTCGAAGCGTCCGCCGAAGAAGACCTCGGGGTCGATGTCGGCTCCGGCATCCTCAAGCTCATCGCCTAGGTCAAATATTTGACCCCCGACAAAGCCGCTGACGAGAAAACGCTGGTCACCGAAGTTCTCCGCCTGGGCCCGGGCCTGGGAAGTGGCCAACAGGAAGGTGAAGACAAACAAAGCGATGCCAGTAAATTGCTTAACGGATTTCATGTGTTTCTCCTTTCAAATTAATGCGTATTGTCAAAAATTTTTAGCCTTCAAGCTGCTAACTGATTGATTTTGCGATAAGAACGGGCACTTTGCCCTTTCTCCCCCCTTTTTCGCGCGCGAGCGCCGGGATTTTCAGTGTATTCCGTGTGTGATCCAGCAGCAGTAGAAGCTGTGGGAACTGTGGGAAACTCCGCAGGAGTTTTCCAAGCGTTGTGGGGAGGGTGGAAAAAGCGCAAAGCGGTTTTTCTACTCTTTCCACAACGCGGCAGTTTCCACAGCTTTTGGCCAATTCGCTCAGAGCAAGGGCACTCAGCTGACAATGAGAAGAGGAAAGGCGGTTGTGTCTCCCCCCTTTGGTAAACCAAAGGGCGTTCAATGCAACAGGAAGACCAACCGCCATGACCAAAATAGCACGCTTCGTCCTTTGGCTCTGTAAAAATTTTACCCGCCAGGAACTCGAAGAGATCATCCGTCAGTTGCAGCAGCTCCTGGCCGAGCGCGAACCGGAGATCAAACCGCGCGACAGCTTTCGGGAGCAGCATCCCCACTATCGCGACTTCTACGTCGATCCTCTGGCTCCCTTGACCGACCCTCCCGTATCCACTCCCACTGTTCCTACACTGGACTGGAGACACTTGTGCGCCGATTATCAAAAAGAGCACGCAAAGCCGCTTTCCCCGGTCCGGCGTCAAGACGGTCAAAAGATTCCGAAAAAGTGCCGCTGCTCCCGCTGTGGAGCCCCTTCCGATTACCTGTATCTGAACGACGGGAAAAGGGTCACTCAGCTGCGCTGTAAGGTCTGTGGCGCACTCTCCCAGATCGAGCGCCGTCACCGGAAAAATAAAACCGGTCGCTGGTGCCCTCACTGTCAGAGCGCCCTGTACCGTTGGAAAGAGCAGCCCGATTGCACCCTCTACAAGTGCCCGAAAGACGACTGCCCCCACTATTTGAAAAAAAAGGCCGCTTTGAACTGGAACGAAAAGCTCTTGCAGAAAATGCGCCCGTCTCAATTTAAACTGCGCTATCAATACCGCGTCTATCACTTCGCACCTGACAAACTCGCCCCTTCCGCTCCCCATCGACCCATTGTGGATCTGGCCCGTATCCATCACTCCACCGAGGTATTGGGATTGGTCCTGGCCTTCCACATCTCCTTTGCTCTGCCCGCCCGCAAAACCGCTCAGGTCCTGCGACAGATCTTCGGCGTTCCGATGAGTTATCAGACCGTGCTCAACTACGCTCAGGCGGCCGCCTATTACTGTCATCGCTTTAATCTGACTCATAAAGCTCCCCTGGGAGAAACCGCCACCGGCGATGAGACTTACATCCGGGTGGCCGGCAAACACCACTACACCTTTCTCTTTTTGGATCCCAAAACCCATCAGATCTCGTCCTACCACGTCGCTCCCGAACGAGACGTCCTGGCCGCCACGACCTCCATGGGGGAAGCGGTTCGCACCTTGCCTGAAGATCAAGCCATCCACTTTATTACCGACGGCAATCCCTCCTATCAGGCGGGGGTACATTTTCTGAACGCTCATCGGGAAAAAGACCAGCCCCCTCATAGGCTGGATCAGGTCCTGGGTTTGCAGAATCTGGATGAAATCTCCCAAAAGTATCGCCCTTTTAAGCAGTTGATTGAGCGCCTCAACCGCACCTACAAGTACCATGTCCGTTCCGCCTGCGGTTTTGCCAGCCGCAACGGCGCTGTCGCCGTGACCACCCTGTTTGTCACCTTTTACAACTTCCTGCGTCCCCATATGGCGCTCCAGTACCGTATTCCTATCCAGTTGCAAGAGTTGAAAAATATCGCCACCCTGCAGGGTCGATGGAATAAAATTTTGCAACTCGCTTCGGCCTCCTGAGCTTCCCAACCGCCTGCCTCCTGATAGGTGCCGCTTCCAAGACAATCCCTCTGTCTGATTCACACTCCCGATCTCCGAACCTTGCATCTTCTTCAAGCTTTTGTC
>JALLON010000104.1 GCA_027717925.1 Acidobacteria bacterium AH-259-G07
ACTGGGCGCAGACGGCTTGTGATCCTAGATCTTCTTCAATACGCAGCAGCTGGTTGTACTTGGCCATCCGATCGGTTCGACTGGCTGAACCCGTTTTGATCTGACCTGCATTGGTGGCGACCGCAAGATCAGCGATAAAGGAATCCTCTGTCTCGCCTGAGCGATGAGAGATGATGTGTGTATAGCCGTTGACCTTGGCCAGTTCGATGGCACGCAGCGTTTCTGTTAAGGTACCGATCTGGTTGAGCTTGATTAAGATCGAATTAGCCACCCCACTTTCGATTCCCTTCTGCAAACGTTTGAGGTTAGTCACGAAAAGATCGTCACCAACCAACTGGACTTGGCACCCTAGGGCTTGGGTTAGGAGCTTCCACCCGTCCCAGTCGTCTTGGCCTAGGCCGTCTTCAATCGAATAGATGGGATAACGATTGAGCCAGTCTTGGTAGAGTTCGATCATCTCCTGGGCAGTCTTGCTGCCACCGCCCGATTTAGCGAACAGATAGTGGCCTTGATTGCTATAGAATTCACTGGCTGCAACGTCCAAGGCTAACCAAATATCCTCGCCAGGTCTGTATCCGGCTTGCTCAATGGCCAATAAGATCAACTCGACGGCCTCGTCGTTGGATTTGAGATTGGGTGCGAAGCCTCCCTCGTCTCCCACGGCTGTAGTGTACCCCTTCTGTGCCAGCACCTTCTTCAAATGATGGAAGGTTTCGACACCCATGCGAAGAGCTTCAGCAAATGTCTCCGCTTTGCCGGGCAGGATCATGAACTCCTGAAAGTCCACATTATTATCCGCGTGTGCCCCGCCGTTTACGATGTTCATCATCGGGATGGGGAGATGTGAGGCATTGGTTCCCCCTAAATATTGGTAGAGGGGAATTCCCAAGGATGCAGTGGCGGCGCGAGCACAAGCCAGAGACACGGCTAGAATGGCATTGGCTCCCAGGTTCTGTTTCGTTTCGGTTCCATCCAACTCGATCATGGTCTGATCGATCTTGATTTGATCAAACACCGACAATCCTTCCAGTCCAGGTGCGATCACCTTATGGATGTTAGCGATGGCTTTGGTGACTCCTTTACCTAAATAGCGGTCCTGTTCCTGGTCCCGCAATTCAAGGGCCTCATGCTGTCCCGTAGAGGCTCCGGAAGGGACGGCTGCACGGCCCAAAACTCCCTCCGTGGTCATGACCTCGGCTTCAACTGTGGGATTTCCCCTGGAGTCCAGAATCTCTCTGGCATGAATTTCTTCAATGATGGGCATATTCCTTCTCCCACTGGGCGGTTTGTAATCCTGTCACCGCAGCCACAGTGCCGAGATCGTTCGTGAGGTTTCAGGCCGCTCCCGGCCCACTCGCGAATTGCCATGGCGCGGCATGTTGACACGTCAAAACGGAGCGTGTCAAGATTGCTCACGTGCAAGTAAAGGTTGAGGACCAAGAGGGCGTTTTCTTCATCATTCCCTCCGGAGAGCTCTCGACCGGAGAAGGTGACAAGCGACTGCGCCAGGAGTTAGATAGACTGCAGCGAGCCGGAAATACGAAGGTTGTTATAGACCTCTCTGATGTTCCCTACATCGACAGTTCCGTTCTGGGGCAACTCGTGTACGGGCATTCTGTGTTGAAAAAGGAAGGAGGCGGACTGAAGCTGCTCAATCCCTCCAAGAGGATCATGGATTTGTTGTCCCTAACTCGATTGATCAGTGTCTTTGAGATTTTCCAGAGTCGAGAAGAGGCTTTGGCGGGCTGGAAGCGAGGGGACAGGAGACAGGAGACAGGAGACAGGAGACAGGAGACAGAATAAAGCTGTAGCGGGCCATGTATCTACGGACTGGCTTTGAATCATCATGTTTTCTGTGTGATCTCGGCTATTGAAACTGAGGAGTCCGAAGCTTCCACCTGAATTTGGCTCCCGGTTTGTGGCTCCTCATTCTGGCTTCTGACTCCTGTCTCCTGTCTCCTGACTCCTGTCTCCTGACTCCAGTCTCCTGACTCCTGACTCCTGACTCCTGTCTCCTCTCCCCTCACTTCCGGCGCATCCGTTCCTTCATGCGCTTCAGGCTCTCCTCGATTTGTGGAGCCGGGTGGAGATTTTGGGCTTTTTGATAGTTTTGTAGAGATTTGTTGTAATCCTTCTTTTTTTCGTAGATATAACCAAGACGATCGTACACTTCCCAATTGTCCGGCGCTAAGCTTGCACTGTTCAAGAACGCGCTTTCGGCCGCTTCCAGATTCTGGCTAAAGAGCTGGGCGAGTCCCAGGTTGAACCAAGCGTCTGCATCCTGCGCATTCTCCTTCACATAATCTTTGAGAACAACGGCTGCTTCCTTGTAGTTTTTCACTTCAAAAGCGCTGATGGCCTGTCGGTATAGCAACCGAGAGAGGTAGCGCTTCGCTTCCGAGGCGTCCGGATCCAAGGTCAGAGCTTGTTTCAGATATTTCTCCGCCTGCGTGAAATCTCCAAGTCGGTAATGAGAGATTCCCAGTTGTAGGGCGTCTTTGAGCTTTCCTCGCTGGATGGAAATCGCTTTCTGCAGATCGGAGATGGCCTGATCGAACTCATTGATGTTGTAGTAAGCAGACCCTCGTGTGTGATGCAGCTGATACTGATCGCGAGGTGAACGAGCGTAGCGCTCCCCTTTGAGCAAGGTGGCAATGGCGTCACCATATTTGCCACTGTTATAGTAGGCGAGGGCCAAGCCGTAAAAGGAAATGTAGTTGTCGCTCTTCAGCCGCAGTGCATTTTCAAAAGCCTCAATGGCTTTCTCATACTTCTTTGTTCTTAAGTAGGAATCTCCCAGGATTCGATGACCACTCTCGTAATCAGGATTTGCCTTGACGATCTGTTCAAATTCCTCAATTGCTTTGGAGTACTGCCCTTGCTTGTAATGGGAAAGTGCCTTCTCGAAGTTGCCCTGGGCCATTAGAGAAGCAACTACCCAGGTGAGCAGCAGAACGGTGAAAAATTTATTTTTCACTGCCTTATTCGAATATTCCAAACGCCTTCCAGCGTTCGACTTCGGTCCGGGTAGGGATGGATATGTGCTCTACTTGCAAGTATTTGAGGCGATCAAAAACGTCAATCATAACGAAGTACGGGACGTCAGGCTGGGTTTGGATGATGACGGGCTTTTGGGGATTCTGATCCATCTTCATCTGTATGTAACCGCCCATCTCTTCCAGCGACATCGGTGTCTTGTCCACCATGTACTGTCCCTCTCCCATGATTTTGATGTGGATCGCTTCTTCGGGTTGCACATCCACTTGCGTGGGGTCATCTTTGGGGAATCTGAACTGCAGCCCTCTGGTGGTGACAAACACGGCAGTGAGCATGAAAAAGATGATAAGTAAGAAGGCGATGTCGGCCATCGAAGAAGTCGGAATCGCACCTGGTGATCGAAGACGCGCTCTCAATTGCATCAGGTGCCCCTCCTGACTTTCTTGTCGGTTAACAGACCAATCCTCTTGGCACCATGGACCCGCAATTGGTCCAACACTGCATCGATCAGCTGGTAGCGGACCATGCGATCGGCTTTGATGAGAAACTCTTTGTCCGGGATCAACTCGATGATCTCCTGAGTGAGCAGGCCGACTTCTTCTGGACTGCCCAAAGGAAAGGAGGGCCGCTCACCGTCTGTAAATTGAATGGCACCGTCGGCTGTTATGGCAATAATTGCCGAATTCCTCGGTACCTCGGTTTGGATTTCCGAATCTGGAAGTTGTACCGTCGTCCGTTCCGGTGAAAAGGAGGTCGTCAGCATAAAGAAGATGATCAGCAAAAAGGCGATATCAGCCATGGAGGCGGTTGGTACCACTGGAGCGATTCGACGAGACTCATGCCTTTTCTTCATACCACTTTCGTTTGCTGCCGGCTGACCTCTTCCGCTTCTATCGGCTGTCGTTGTTCTTGACCCTCGATTTCACTGAAGGTCTCTAGGAGCATGGAAGAGCTGGTTTCCATGTCGAGAACAAAGTTGGACACCTTATTATTAAAGTAGTTGTAGGCAGCCTGGACAGGCAGGGCGATAATCAAGCCGGTGGCAGTAGTGATCAGGGCTTCAGAGATACCGCCCGCCACTGCCTGAGGATTTCCCAGGCCCACCTCGGCTAGAGCTTCGAAAGAGCGGATCATTCCAGTGACTGTTCCCAGAAAGCCGAAGAGGGGTGCAATGTTGGCCACCGTGGCCAGGATCCAAAGCCCTTTCTCCAATTTTGACACTTCGTGCAGAGCCACACTTTCCATGGCTTTGTCGATTTCGGGGTGAGACTTGCCGAAACGAAGAAGCCCCGACTTCAAAGTGGTCGCGACGGGATGGTCAACCGACTCGCAAACCTCAACGGAGCGACGTAAATCTCCACCCAGCAGAGACTCACGAATTCTTGAAAAAATTTCCGCTGTATCCCCCTTGATTCGGTTATAAGAGATGACTCTCTCAACGATGAAAATCAGGCCAAGCAGCGAGCAGAGGAAAAGCGGTATCATCATCAGACCGCCTTGTCGGACGTAAGTGAAAAGAGTTCCACCGATTGCTAGCAGCACTTATTTTTCCTCCAGTCGTTATAGCTGTACGTTTATGGGTTAACACTTTCTTAGATTCATTGAACCCTTGAAAAGTGTCAATTTTTTAAGGCAAAACCCATGATAGTGCTGGGCCCTGTTGGAAGTCAAACTGGAGTTCCCGGGTTTCCCGGCGTCAGGGGGTCAGGAGATCAGGAAGTCAGGGGGACCTTGATGTTGAGGCGCTTGAGTTTTTCGTTCAGGGTGGTGGGATTGACACGCAGCAAGTTGGCGGCTTTTTTCTGGTTCCAATCGACCTTTTGAAGGGCGGTCATGATGAGGTTTTTCTCATACTCCAAAACCAGATCTTTCAAAGTGGCACCATTGTCCAGCAAATTCAGCTTGCCAAGACTCACCGAGGTCGAATCTAAGATTTCGCGGGGAAGTAAGTCTTGGGTGATGCCGCCCTGATCCGGAGCCAACACCACGGCTCGTTCCATCACGTTTTCCAGTTCCCGAACGTTTCCGGGCCAGTCATACTCCATCAGCAGCTTCAGCACCGACTGGTCCAAGGAGCAAACGGGACGCTCGTTCTCTTTACAAAAATGTTGCAGAAAGTGTTCGGCAAGAAGAAGAACGTCTTCTCGGCGCCGGCGAAGAGGTGGGAGAGCAATCCTGATGACGTTCAAACGGTAGTAAAGATCTTCACGGAATTCTTGATTTTCCACCGCTTGCTTAAGATCAATGTTGGTGGCGGCAATAATCCTGACATCCACCTTAATATTTTCCAGTCCACCGACGCGGCGGAACTCCCTTTCCTGGATTACGCGCAGCAGTTTAGATTGGGTGTCGAGGGGCAAAGTCCCCACTTCGTCAAGAAAAATCGTTCCAGCACTGGCGACCTCGAACAGACCTTTCTTGGTAGCGGTGGCCCCCGTGAAGGCTCCTCTGACGTGACCGAAAAGCTCGCTTTCCAATAAGTCGCTGGGAATTGAACCGCTGTTGACAGCCACAAAAGGGCCATTGGAGCGAGAGCTGCAGCTGTGGATGGCTTTGGCCACTAGCTCCTTTCCCGTTCCGCTCTCTCCCGTGATCAAGACAGTACTTCGGCGCGGCGCGACTTGAGTGATCAACTCGAAGACCTGCTGTATTTGCTCGCTCTTGCCAACAATGTTCTCAAAGGTAGAACGCTCTCTGAGAGTCTTCTTAAGCCGGCGGTTTTCCATCTCCAGGCTGCGCTTTTTGAGCCCGTTGTTGACCACCAACACTAATTCCTCGTTTTTGAAGGGCTTGGTGACGAAATCAAAGGCGCCGGATTTGGTTGCCTTGACGGCATTCTCGATCGAGGCGTAGGCGGAGATCATCACCACAACTATGTCGGGATCCACCCGCAGAATTTCCTCAAGAGTGGCCAACCCACCCTTTCCGGGAAGCATCAGGTCAAGAAGAACAAGATCAACACCTTGCTCTTTGGCTTTTTCGATCCCCTCTTCCCCCGTTGCAGCGGCAGTTACCTTATAGCCTTCTTCCTGGAAGAGGGTGGTGGCGATTTCCCGCATGATTTCTTCGTCATCAATGACCAGAATGGAAGCTTGTGTTGACATGGCCGGATTTTCTTAATTCACTCTTTTGATCGGGAGGTGGAGTCGAAAGGTGGTGCCCTTGCCTCGTTTGCTTTCAACGCTGATGCGCCCTGAAAGCTCCTGAATTATGCCGTAGGAGACGGACAGACCGAGCCCAGTGCCCCCGCCAATGTCCTTAGTGGTGAAAAAAGGATCGTAGATTCTTTTGACGTCCTGCTCGGATATTCCCACACCACTGTCCTGAATTTCAACGACCAGCAGAGAATTTGTGCGGTAGGTCTTCACACGGAGTTGTCCTCCTTGGGGCATTGCGTCCTTGGCATTGAGACACAGGTTCATGAAAACCTGCTGCAGTTTGCCTCCATTAGCCAAGGTCGGGGGCATGGTGGGGTCCAGATCCAGCTTGACGTCAAGACCAGCCTTTCGAAACTGGTGATCAAGCAGCGAAAGAGTCTCCAACATCAGTGAATTGACATTGATTTCGTGAAAATTGGAGTCTTTGACTCGTGCAAAATTCAACAAATTGTTCACGATGTTCGAGGCGCGGAAGCCCTGCCTTTCAATCTTCTTCAACATTTTATGCCGTGGGTCGTCCGCAGGGATCTCTTTCAGAAGCATCTGTGAGTAACTGGAAATGGCAGTGAGTGGAGTATTGACTTCATGTGCTATGCCGGCTGCCAGAAGGCCAATGGAGCTCAGTTTTTCAGCCTGTAGAAGTTGGCTCTCCAGCTGAACCTTCTCAGTGATGTCGTCAAGGACCAGCAGCGTCCCAGTCACCACGTCGTCTTGCAAGACAAAAGGTGAAACTGTGATGTTTACCAACCGGCTGTGGCCGTCTGTGGATTGGATGTGAGTTTTATAGAGTCGGCTGGTCTCTTTCACAATCCAGGGTGGACCTTCGACAATCTTTTGCAGCGTGCGCACAAGATCTACAGGAAAAACTTCAGAGATATTCTTGCCTAAAAGCTCGTCCGCCCGCAGGCCACAGATGGTCTGCATGGAATCATTCCAAACAGTAATTTCTCCTTCCGGAGTAATAACAAGAATGCCGACCGTGATGCTTTCCACCACGTTCTCACTATAGGCCTTAAGCTGAGCTAATTCATTGGCTTTGGCCTCTAGTGAGCGATAGAGCAGGGCGTTATCAATGGCAATGGCAGCATAACGGGCCAAGGTACCGATCAAGTCAAGATCTTCGCTGCTCAGAAATTGACCATCCAACCGTTTCCCCAAACCCAGAAATCCAATCACCCGACCCCGAACTCGGAGAGGTTGGACATAGTGCAAATCCCACTTGGACAATTGTGCTCTGACCCGGTCGACGACCTCACTGGGAGGCAATAAAAACAGGGGATTCAGCTCCCGATCAAAATCGGAAAAGATGGTGTCCGGAATAACCAGTTCAGTGGTTTTGCTCGTGCCGACTGGAAGATGCTGGGCGTGAAAAAGACGATACAGGTCTCCTTGTGCATCGTCCCGCAGAAAAAGCGCTATTGGAGCCACATTCAGGGTCTTGCGCAGTCGGGTTGAGATCCTCTCTGTGAGTGAAGAAAGCCCGATTTCTGAGCGCAGAGTTTTACCGAAGTCGGCTAGCGATTGGCGGTAGTCATACTCCTCTCGGTAAAAATAGCGGTCGATTTGGTCCTGAATCTTGTTTTTCAAGGGGGCAAATAGAAAGGCCACCAGAAGAGCTGATAGGGCAAAAAGTACAAAGCCTGATTCCGGGGAAAAGCCTTGGATGGCCCGGCCAATCGACAGAACGATAACCACATACAGTCCTAAAAGGGCTGAGCTGGCCAGCACATAGGCGGCACCCTGCTTGAAAATCAGCGCCACGTCCATGAGTCTGTGCTTGGTGATGGCGTAGCCGAAGCTCAGAGGAATGAGCACCAATCCGAGAATGGAAGCTTCCATATAGGGGGAAATCGGCAAGCCGATCAAAAAAGGCACAGCATACAAACACAGAAAGGGAAGGATGGCGATTAGAGTTCCGCGCGTCACCCATTTCATCTGCAGCCGTTGGATAGGGGAGGGCGCTTGGCGACGAGAATAAACAAGGGCCAGGGTCCCGAGCAGAAAGAAAGTCATGAAATGACTCAAGTGAACCTTGTCCAAAAAGTGTTCAATACCCTCGGTGCGGGGTAAACCAAGCGGCTTCAGGCTGCCCGAAAACCAAAGTGCCTGAAACCCCAGTAAAAAGAGCGATGGTAGGTAAAACAGGAATCTCAAAGAAGGCCAGTTTCTGACCAGAGAAAGTGGTTGGGGGAAATAACAGCAAAAGTGAACAAAAAGTGGAGGCAGCAGTACAAAAGCCGTGGCGGAAGACCAGTAGATAAGCAGGTCGAAGGTGTCGGCACGTCCTGAATAACGGTAGAGATAGAGTACAAAGGCGACCAAACAGATCAGGTAAAAGTGAAAAGCCCCTTGTGCCTTCCAGCTGCGCAGGAAGATCAAAAGGCCGATGCCCAGGTGAGTGAAGGCAACCAGGGCAAGCAAGAAGTCAGTAAAACTGGTGCGCGGCTCAAGTTGAATCTCGATAGGATACGAGAGCCGAGAACCAGATCCTGCCTTTTCCAGTAAATAGGTTGCTTGGGTGCCGGGGGGCAAGGTTCCCGCCAGCAGCTCAACCACTTCGGTGTAATCGTCAAGGTTGCGGATGGGCATACCATTAATGCTAACCAGCCGGTCGCCGCTGCCCAGACCACTCCTGGTTGCTATCAGCCGAGGAGCTTCCAGTGACTTCACTTCCACTCCCCGGGGCGTCTGGGTCCAATTGACACCGTCGGAAGGCTCCCTCCATTGCATCCGGTCCAGTAAATTGAGTAACCCGACGTAAATGGACAACGCAGATAGGATCAGGA
>JALLON010000105.1 GCA_027717925.1 Acidobacteria bacterium AH-259-G07
TGCCCACGGGGAAGTGATTTTCTTTACCAAAAACTACCTCAGGATGCTGGGTGTGTGAAGGAGGTCCTGATCGGCTCAGTGAACGCGAGTGCAATCAGTACGATCCAGCCGAGCTTCGGCTGTGCCACTTCTCGAGCAACTGTCCGGCCACTTTGTCCCCTGTTCGGGCGGCCCAACTCTTCAAGCGGTCCTCCAGTTTGCCGACCTCGGCCGAGTCTTTCATAGCTTCCCAGCGGTTCTTGAGTTCATCCGGATCGTGGATCATATCGTAGAGTTCTGGGGCGCGTACCGTAGAGAGGATGAGTTTCCATCTTCGATCCCTCACGCAGCGTTCCAGCCCCTTGTCGGGCTGATTGGGATAAGGAGTGTTCTCGATGAACACAGCGTCCCGTCCCCGTGTGGCAGTGCTCCTGGCCATTCCGCTGAGGTCCTGCCCTCCCAAACCTGCGGGTGGTTTCTGGCCGAGAAGGCTCATGATGGTAGGCACCAGATCCACCGAACTGATCATCTCGGTTGTGCTCCGGTTCTTCGGAATCACGCCAGGCATTCGCATGAGCAGAGGAATCCGAGAGGCGGTGTCATAGCATAGTCGTTTCGAGTGATCGTTCCAGCGATGATCGAACAAATGCCCATGCTCGCTGGTGAAGACCACCAGCGTATTTTCAGCAACACCGAGCTCATCCAGCGTGGCGAGCAGTCTCCCCACCTGCTGGTCGACCTTCGTGCACATGCCGTAGTAGATGCGCCGTCTGCGGTCCTTGGGAAAGAGGTCCCGATACATCTCTTCGTACTCCTTGGGTACGGAATAGGGTGGATGGGGCGGGTAATAGGCGAGGAACGCATAGAAGGGCGTGTCGCGGTTCCCCTTGATAAAGGCAATGGCATCGTCGGTGATGACGTCCACGGCGTAGCGGCGGTCGTTGTCTTTACCGGGGAAGTAATGATTGGAACCCCGGCCGTCTCTCGGGTAGCCGGGAAAAGTCGTGAACCCCTGAGCGTCCCGCCGGTCGAGATGCCATTTGCCGAAGTAGCCGCAATCGTAGCCCAGCCGGCTGAGCATTTCGCTCATGGTCAGCGCCTGCGGAGGAAGAGGCACATTGTTTTCCACAACTCCGTGCGAATGAGGATACAAGCCCGTCAAGATCGATGCCCGATTCGGTGAACAAACCGGCTGAGCGACATACGCTCGGTCAAACCGGATCCCGTCATGAGCAAGCTTGTCGAGGTATGGGGTCTGTATTCCCGGCATGCCGTATGCGCCGACGCCGTCCTGCCGGTGCTGATCGGTCAGAATGAACAGGATGTTGGGCTGTCTCGGATGTTCAACTGAAGCGACCGCAACCGAGAGCAACATCGCGCTGGCTGCAATGATGGTCAAAAGGCGTTTCACGATTGCGCTCTCCTTGATTCACCCTTCTCGGGGCTGGGAGCCATAAGATTGTGAACTTGTGGATGCACAGGGCAAAAGGCAATCACCACGATCAATGGATCCTTACGCTTCATCCCCCGCCCGCGCGAATTCACTGAAAAGAAATGGCACGCCCGGCAGGATTCGAACCTGCGGCCTTTGGCTCCGGAGGCCAACGCTCTATCCAGCTGAGCTACGGGCGCACGCTTGATTTTAAAGGACTTACGGAATCGGAGGGTTGGCCAGATTGGGCAACTGTGCCCAAAACTGTGCCCGAAATCTCATCCAGGTGTTTCCCGGCTACGTTCGGGGACCGATAACTGACAACAGTTCCAACTTTCCTTCATGACTTCCGAGAATCCTCAGTCGGCTTTACATCATAGTGAAAAAAACAAAGACAGAATTGTAGCATAGTCACGCGATGGTTTCTTCTTTCTCTCGTGCTCTTGACAGTCCAGCGAAGAAACGTTCAAGACGCCCATGGGGAAGAAGGTCTACACGGTGATCGCAGCTGTGGCGGAGTTGGAGATGAAAGATGTTTACCAGGGAGCAAAGTATGTCAATGGAGTTCCGGTTAACAAACTCACCCAGTCTGTACGATGATACGGTGTGAAGTGCAAACCGATTCGCCCCGCTTCCCAAAGAAAGAGTGCCAAGCGGAACACATGCGAGTATCCGGAGGCCAACGCTCTATCCAGCTGAGCTACGGGCGCCGCGAGCAATGGAGCAGTAGATCAAAGGGATAAAGCATCTATTGTTCTATTGCTCTGCGCGGAGCGCTTGTGGCGCGCCCGGCAGGATTCGAACCTGCGACCTACGGATTCGAAGTCCGAACCCCCGCGTTTCACAACCTTCTCAATTATAACAGCTTATTGAAATAGCCGGCTTTCAGTTTAGTAGATTTTTGCCGATTTTCTCAATTTTGGCAGAATCTTGGCTAGATCTATGAGGTGGGGAAAAGGGAGCACAACAACAGGGGGGGATAAGCTTGTTTGTAGAATTCCAGTATGCTAGAAGAAGCCGAAGTCAAATGTGACTTATGGTTTGGAAAAAGCGTCGGCGCGAGTCCAAGTACACACGCAAACATCAGTTCATCGATAAGAAGCAACAACTTCGCTTTGCGGTGGTTATCGTCCTTCTTGCCTGGTTTTTCCATCTCTGTTTCTTGGGTCTGGCACTTTCCCCTGCCTATGGGCCGTTCTTGATTGGTGAGGACGCAGAGGATGTTCAGCCCATGCTGTGGAACTTTGTCGTTTTCTGCTTAAATCACTGGTGGATTGTGCTGATTTCTCTTGCTTATATCGGTTCTTGCAGTCTGTTGCTGAGTCATCTAATTTTTGGTCCAATGCGCAGGTTTGAAAATGTCCTTGTGCAGAAGAAGGAGAATCCTACGGAACCGGTGCGTTGCAACTTGCGGCGGGCCGATTACTTCCACAAGTTTTCCAAGCTCTTGGAAGAGGTTTTGAACGGGCTTGACGCCATGGAAGGCCCGGCTCAGATAGGCCAGGGAAAAGGCGCGGGAGCTGAGAAGCCTGACCCCATTGACTCCAAATCAACCTAACCCGCATTATTCACAAATTCTCTACTGCAGCGACCAAATCATCCGCCGAGGCAGTAGAGTCGCTCTGAGAAATACGGGTTAAGCTTGCCAGTAGCGGGTTAGATTTCCAACAACCGGCCCAGGGCTTCCATCACCTTGGGATCAAACTTCCCTCTCTCCGTATCCCTTTCCATCTCTGCGAAAGCGGCGCGGTAGTCCCATCGATCTCGGTAGGGGCGCCAGGACGTGAGCCCATCATAGGTATCTGCCACAGCGACTATACGAGCACCCAGCCGTATTTCCCCACCCGAAAGACCGGTCGGGTAGCCCGAGCCATCGAATTTCTCGTGTGTGGCCTTGATGATTTTGAAAAGACCCTCATCCCGATGGCCCATTTTTTTCAAGAGGTGGACCGATTCCAGGCTGTGTTTGGCGACTTCTTCCAACTCAGCCTTACTCAATCCCCCGGGCCGGTTGAGGAGATGGTGGGAGACAATCGCCTTTCCGACATCCGCCAGATAGGCGGCCTGCAGAATTTCTACTTTCTCTAGATCGGTTAGGTCAAATGCGTCGCCCAGGGCGTAAGAGAGAAAGCCGACCACTCGGGAATGGCCGATTGACCCATCGGTTGCTTCCACAGGCAGAACAGTCTCTTCGGGGTACTCCAACACCTTCTCCACTTCCTCGTGATACCGCTCATAGAGCCACTGGGGAATTTTCTCCCTATCCATTAGAGGGTTCCTTAGATCCACGATCTCGTATAGTTGAAGCCCCTTTTTCCTTCCTCGAATAGAGACCGCATCTATTCCTTTCATCTTCAAAGTGGTCTCGGCATAAGCCAGCTTGATCTTATCGTCCTTGGGATCTATCTCAAGTGCTTGTATGAGCTGCTCATGGGCCTGCAGGATGTGATTGCCCTCCAAAAACAGTAACCCGACTTGTTTCATTAATTCCACATCGTCTGGGTTTTCGTCCAGAAGCTGAGAGTAATGGGCCATTTTCTTCACAAAGCCGGGATCTGCCGATTCACTGAAGGACAAAACAGTCTTTCTTCGCCCTTCGACAAAATAGCTGACCTGCTCGTAGGTCGAGGAGTCAATGGTGACGCTTCCAGGCGTGGACAGCTCCTGAATCCGCGCGGCCACGTTGACCGCGTCGCCAATAGCGGTGTAGGTCTGTCGTTGGCTGCCGATCATTCCAATGATGGGTTCTCCGGTGGCGATGCCGATGCGCATTTGCCAGGGAAACTTTCCATTTTTGCCAACTCGTTCTTGCATTTTGAGGCCGGCAATAACCGCTAGTAAGGCATGTCGTTCGTAATCGATGGGAGCCCCGAACTCGGCCATGATTCCGTCACCAAGATACTTGTCGATATGGCCGTGGTAATCCAAAAGCACTACTTCCATTTCCTGCAGCAACCAGTTGAGGTCGGTGATCACCACCTCTGGTTTTCTTTCCTCGGAGAACTGTGTGAAGTCTTTCACATCGGAGAAGAGAACACTGATTTTTCTTTTCTCCGTGCGAAGGCGTTTCTCAATGATTAGCTTGACGACAGAGTGATCCATGGTGGAGTAGAGGGCATCTTCCAGTTTCTTCTTCAGCTCCTCGATAGCCGCCTTTGATTTCTCGAGACTTTCGGTTCTCTCCGCCACCTTTTGTTCGAGATTCTCGGCGTAATCTTTAAGCTCCTTGTCAGTCGCTTCAATTTTGGCTTTTAAGCGCGTGGTCAGCTTTCCCACCATAGTCGCTGTCAGAATCAAAAAACTGGCCCAGGTAAGGATATTCATCCACAGGTCCCATTCCGTAAAGCTCGGCATGTAGGACTTGGCAAAGAGATAGGCGTAGATGGCCACCGTCAATGTACACAGGACGGCGCCCAGAACAGCTTTGCGGAGGCTCAGATAATAGGCTGCAAATAAGATCGGAATGAAATAGAAATTCAGAAAAGCTAGCTTGTGCTCGATCAAGTAATTGATGCTGGCGACACTGACCAGAATGACCAGAACAAAGGTCTGCTCAGAATTCTTAATGAGGTAATTTTTGAGATTCTCCATCAATCGCCGCTAGACGAGCCTTCAATTACGCCTGTTTGTTCAAGTAACTGATTCCTTGGTACAGTCCCACCCGGTCTCGTGAGTCTTGTAATCGGTATTGTCCAAGGCATGAACTGCTGGTGCGTAACCAGTAAAACCGCATCCGGTGTCGATGATGGGCGTCCGCGCTCCTTTACCGGGGCGCCCGCCTTATGGGATTAGAAGGGCAAAACTTTGTTCATCTCTCATATCGGCCTCCCACTAGCCTTTGAACGATGAAATTGACTCATTAGTAACAGCACGCGCTGTGCCACTTCTCAGGCGCCTTTGTTTAAAGGACGCAACTAAGTTGATATAACTATTTGTGAAACAATGGGTTATGGTCTCCACGGGAGTGAGTTTATAAGGTCGCGGTATTCCAATTCTGACCATTCAATGTCAAAGTTAGTTTACAGAAGATTCTCCCTCTGGAGTGATTAGTCTAATAATTGCAAGTAGTTAACGATTTTTGTGAGAGAAGTGTAAACGTGTAAATGGTCGTTGACATCCAGTCGGTATTCGTCCATCACAGGAGACAAGCGTGCTCGGTAAGACCATCAGCCATTACAAAATCCTTGAGAAGCTCGGCCAAGGCTGCATGGGAGAAGGCCAGGAAGCCCAAAAGCCTCTGTAGATCTTGAAGAAGTTCACCTGGTACGGTCTAAAGGTGCCAGCCATCGGGTTATTGCAGAGAAGCTTGGCATTTCTCACTCCAAGGTCGGACAAAATCCTGAGAAATCACTCTTGACTAAGACGGGACGGTAGATCATGGTAAGCCAAGTGAAGAGGGAAGAGAGGCGCCGGTTCAAACGCTGGGAGATTTTAATCCCGTGCACAGTCGAATGGCAAGGGTCGTCAACCACGGGGCAAATCACCAATCTCTCCTTTGGTGGAGCATTGATCAAACAGGTGAATGCTGCCCCTCCCAAGGGCACTCCCGTCATTGTTACATTTCAAGTTAAGAAGGAACCGGTCGAGCTGGAAGGAAGACTGGCTGGCAGAATTGTCCACACTTTCAGGCAGTTCACAGAACGTGGGGATATCATCTGCTTTGGTGTGCAATTCGAGGAACCGGTAGAGGAAGTCAGGTCGAAGCTGATTCCGGTTTTCCAAACTTTTGTTGGCGAAGTCGATTGAGCTTCGGTGTGGTATCTCGGCTTGCGGCCCAAATGATCAAGTCAGGATCTACAAATGGGATCACGTATAGAGCGGATAGGGTCAGCTACGCCAGCGATCGATGCGGCGAGCGTGGTAATGTGGCTGGTTAAAGAAGCGGACCGTTCGTTGCTTGAACAACCCTACCAGGAGCAAACCAGCTATGAATCCTCCAATGTGAGCGAACCAGGCGACTCCGCCGCCGCCCTGTCCCAAGCTTAAGGTTCCCTGAAAGAGCTGAATTACAAAGTAAAATCCCAGAACAAATCCAGCCGGGATGTACATCACGCGCCAAAAGAAACCCAACGGAATCAAAACCAGAACCCGGGCGCGAGGATACAGCAACATGTAGGCACCTAGGATCCCCGAGATCGCACCACTCGCGCCGATGGTGGGAATCGCTGACGTGACGTCCGTTAGAAAATGGCTCATCGAAGCGACGAGGCCGGTAAGCAAATAGAACACAATGAATCGTCCATGGCTCATGGCGTCCTCTATATTGTTGCCGAAGATCCACAGGTAGAGCATGTTGCCGATCAGATGCAAGAACCCACCGTGTAGAAACATGCTCGTCAAGATGCTGAATGACGCGGGAATGGCTACCAGCTCGGAGGGGAGAGGTTGGGAACCGAAGATAACAGCAGGAATGGCACCAAATTGGTGCACAAACAGCTCACCTCCTCTTGGCCCCAGTGAAATCTGGTAGAGGAACACGAGGATGTTGAGCGCGATCAGGCCCACGGTCATAACTGGCCTGATCGTGGTGGGATTGTCATCGCGCAGTGGGATCATCGAAGTAATCCTCCCTTCCTCTCATTCCACGCCCCGCTCAAAGCGTGCCGACCGCCCGGGGTCGTGTGTGAATAGATTTTATCCTCTAATGAGAAAGCCGGCAGAAGATTTCGGCACGGGAGCATGCCACATCTCTCAGCCGGCGAGTGTGCGTGCGAACTCAAGAACCTGGCGCCGCGCTGGTGTGGCTCGAGTCGTTCAAGCTGCTTCCGCAGCTCTTTGTCAATAGCTTTGCCCAATTCTGCCATCCTCCGACTTCCTGTTAAAACCTCACGGATATTCTACCCAGGTTCACTGGCTAATTCGATTAAATGCCGCGGCAGATGCCGGAATTCTCACACAATTCTCACATACGGGGAAGCGGATCTGTGTGAAACAGAATTGCTGTAAGTCATTGAAAAGGATGGCGCGCCCGGCAGGATTCGAACCTGCGACCTACGGATTCGAAGTCCGGCGCTCTATCCAGCTGAGCTACGGGCGCGCGACGGCGCTGCGCGCCGAGAGCAATAGAACAATAGAACAATAGAGCAATAGAACAATAGATGTAAAGATCGAGGCTATCAAGTAAGCCCGACACCTTCTATTGCTCTACGCAAAGCGCAGCGAAGCGTTCTTGGGGTGGGCGACGGGATTCGAACCCGCGGCCACAGGGGCCACAACCCTGTGCTCTACCTACTGAGCTACGCCCACCGTCCTCTGATGTTTCGGTATTCTAGTTGGAAATTGCTTCATGATCAATCTAGGCGGCGCTACAACGGCGCTGCGCGCCGAGAGCAATAGAACAATAGAACAATAGAGCAATAGAGCCGGCGATGACCCACTGACAACTCAGCTGACAGCTGACAACTGACAACTGACAACTCAGAACTCACAACTCAGAACTCAGAACTCAGAACTCAGAACTCAGAACTCAGAACTGAAGACGAATGTGAGAAGATAAGAGAGGATGATTGATCTAGCCAATCCTGAAGTGTGCTTTGCGATTGAAGTGGTGAGAGAGGCCGCCAAGCTAGCAAGAGAAGTGCAGTGCGAGATGGCAGCCCCCGCACTCGCCAAAGAAGACAAATCGCCGGTCACCGTGGGAGATTTTGCTGTCCAGGCGCTGGTAGGGGGCTCGCTGCATCGGGCTTTCCCAGACGATCCGCTGGTAGCCGAAGAGAATTCCGGAGCACTGCGGAGCGCCGAAGGGCAAAGCACCTTGGAGCAGGTTACCAAATTCGTCCGCCGCGTGGTGCCTGATTCTACTCCCGAGAAAGTTTGCCGGTGGATTGATTGGGGACGGGGGGAGCCTACGAAACGCTTCTGGACACTGGATCCCATCGACGGCACAAAGGGCTTCCTGCGCGGTGCCCAGTATGCCGTGGCGCTGGCGCTGATGCTGCAAGGTGAAAGCCAGATCGGAGTCCTGGGGTGTCCAAATCTGGAAGGCGGCTCCCTTGTGGCAGCCGCGCGTGGACAGGGATCGTGGAGAACCCGGTTGAGTGCTCCAGAAGAGTTTGAGCAGCTGCACGTCTCTGACTGCCGCGATCCGGCGCAGGCGCGGGTGCTGCGTTCGGTTGAGTCAGATCACACCAATGTCGGTCAGATGGATGATCTAATGCGTGCCCTTGGGGTGAAGGCCGAGCCCGTGCTCCTGGACAGCCAAGCGAAGTACGCCCTGCTGGCGGCAGGAGAAGGAGACTTACTGTTTCGGCTGCTCTCACCAGAGCAGCCCAATTATCGAGAGAATATCTGGGATCAGGTGGCAGGTTCGCTGATCCTCGAAGAGGCCGGCGGGCGGATCACCGACCTGGAAGGCAAAAGCCTGGACTTTTCAGTAGGGCAAACACTGGCGCGAAATCAAGGAGTGGTTGCTTCCAATGGACATCTCCATGAAGTGGCTCTGGAGGTGATCAAAAGGATTAGAGCCGGCGGCTATCTCTAAGCGTGTTGAA
>JALLON010000106.1 GCA_027717925.1 Acidobacteria bacterium AH-259-G07
TCACGAGGTTCTCAAATGGCTGGAGTTCTAGGCGTTTGTTTGGGAATGGCTCTGTTCACCGCCTGGGTCTCTGGCTCTGAACAGACTGCGAGCTCGCACCCGAAAGCCAGGGAGATTATTGACCGGATCGATCGTTTGTGGCGGGGAGAGTCCTCCCATGGAGTAGCGGAAATGTCGATTGTGACGCGGCGCTGGAATCGCAGCAAAACACTGGAGATCTGGTCGGTGGGTACGGACAAGGCGCTGATTGCGATCTTGGAGCCAAAGAAGGGAGAAGGCGTCGCTACTCTGAGAGTTGGCTCTGATATATGGAATTATCTGCCCAAGATTGACCGAACAATTCGTGTCCCCACTTCAATGATGATGGGTTCCTGGATGGGAAGCCACTTCACCAACGACGATCTGGTGAAAGAAAGTCGCCTGATTGAGGATTATGACGTCCGGATCTCGTATGACGGAAAACGTGACGGGGTCGAGGTGTACGAATTTACTCTCACCCCATTTCCGGAGGCCCCCGTTGTTTGGGGAAGAATTGAAGAACAAGTCCGGAAAAGAGATCTCATGCCCACCTGGGCCAGGTACTACGGGGAGGATGGGGAGTTAAAACGTACCGTGGTCTTCTCAAATTACCGGCTGATGGGAGGAAGACTGGTCCCGGCGCGGATGAGGATAAGGCCTGAAGACAAACCGGGTGAATACACCGAATTTGTCTACAGGGAACTCGAATTTGACATGGACATACCGGGGCGCACCTTTTCCCTCGCTTCTCTGCGCAAACGAAGATGATCATCTTTCGGCTCGGATGGCGAAACCTGTGGCGAAACTCAAGGCGCAGTTGGATTACAATTTCTGCCATCGGCACCGCCTATGCCATTTTGATGGCCCTCACGGGATTGACTGGTGGAATGATGGCCCAAATGCTCAGAAACGGCACCCAACTAATAGTTGGCCATCTACAGATTCACGACAGCGACTACTTACCTGACCGCAATCTTTACGACTGGCTCGGCCAGGATACAGAAACAAACCTACAAACTCTTCTAGCTCGCCTGCAAGACTTTCCCGAAATACAGGCCGCCACACCTCGAGTTCATGGCTTCGGTCTTCTCTCTACAGGAGATCAATCATCCGGTGCCCAAATCATCGGCATCGATCCTGGAACTGAGAGCCAAGTCAGTTCATTGCTGGGAACTCTAGTCCAAGGCGAATTGCTCTCCGAGTCTCCCAGGCGTGGGTTGTTGTTGGGGGATATCCTGGCCAGGTCATTGGGTGTGCAGCCGGGTTCCGAGGTGGCGGTGGTTACCCAGGCCGCGGACGGTACACTGGGGAACGATCTCTACCAGGTCACCGGGATCGTGCACAGTGGACTGGTGTACCTAGACCGGTCATTAGCGCTCGTACACTGGAATGATCTTCAGGAATTGCTGGCTTTGGATGCAACCCAAATTCACGAAGTCGCCATCAGAATCAACGATCCCATTTCAGCCGACGTGCTTTCTGGTCGGCTTAATGCCTCGGGCATGCTGCCAGCGGGTGCGATTGCGCAGAGTTGGGGAGATCTGCTTCCACAATTGAAAGACTACGTGCAGCTCGCAGATGGAGTGGTTTGGTTCCTGATTTCTCTGATAGGGGTGTTCGCCGCACTTGGAGTTCTCAATACCATGATGATGGCTGTCTTTGAGCGAACACGTGAGGTCGGCACTTTGAACTCTCTGGGGATGAAGCCCTTTCGAATCTTGAGTACGTTCCTGGTGGAGAGTTTTTTCCTGGCTCTTTTGGGACTGGGAGTTGGATTCATGGTTGGGGCCGTTCTTATGTATTATTTGAGTACCCACGGGCTGGATCTCACCCGCTGGATGGGCGAAGTCTCGATGTTAGACACTCGCCTCGACCCTGTCCTGAAGGCGGTCTGGGTGTGGGACCAGTTTTTGTGGTCGGCATTAGGTCTGATGCTGGCAGTACTTTTGGCCACCTATATTCCCGCCCGCCGGGCCAGCCGAATGAATCCCGTTGAGGCCCTCCGGGCACCTACAGAGGGGTGATCAGACACAAATGATTCTAAGAATTGCCTGGAGAAATCTCTGGCGTCGCACCCGTCGGACCCTTCTCACGGTCTCGACAGTCTCTCTGGGACTGGCACTCCTGCTGATCAGCTTGGGCCTTGGGGATGGAAGTCATCGACAGATGATTGATTCGGCCGTGCGGATGGGTGTTGGTCACCTGGTCATCCAGCAGACAGGATATCAGGAGGGAGCCGAAATTGATCGAACGCTGGCTCCGAGCCAAGTGATTGACGCAGAGAGTTGGATCGAAAAACAAAGATCTCGTTTCCCGATTCGTGATCGCTTGCGGCGTGTTTTTGCGTCCGGACTCGCTTCTTCTGCAGACGGTTCGACTGGAGCGCAGATAATCGGGATTCAGCCGGAGGGCGAAATGCGAGCCTCCCTCTTTGATGAGAAGCTCATTCAGGGACGATTTCTTCACAAGGAAGGTGCGGACCAGGTAGTTCTCGGCGAAGGGATAGCTCGAAAGCTCAAACTGGAACTAGGTGAAAAGATGGTGCTGATGGCTCAAGCGGCTTACACATCGGAAATTCAGTCAAAGCTTGTTCGGGTGACCGGAATCATCCGCACCGGGCTGGAGCAGTTCGACCAAATGCTTGTTCTCATGCATCTTGACACAGCCCAGGAGTTCCTCGGACTTGGCACATCGGTTCACCAGGTCGCCATTTTTCTCGAAGATGAGCTTTTATCCGAGCCACTGGCGACTGTGGGCAAGAAAGAGCTGCCAGAGCTTGAAGTTTTGCACTGGGGCGAAGCTCTGCCGGAATTGCGGGACTACATCCGCGTTGATGACGGCGGCAACTATGTCTTCCACGTTTTTATCTTTCTCTTAATTGCTTTTACTGTCATGAATACACTCTTGATGTCTGTCTTGGAGCGCAGCCGGGAATTTGCTCTATTGGACGCCTTAGGCTTAGCCCCGGGCAAGCGCTTTGCCATGGTTCTGGTCGAGGGCACCTTGGTTGCCCTGCTTTCGGCGTTGGCCGGTGGTTTATTGGGTTATTCAGGCCATCTCTACCTGCACGTCCATGGGCTTCCTATCGATGCGTTCTACTCTGGAGATATTTCTGCCGCAGGCGTAACCCTTGACCCGGTGCTTTATTCTGACCTTTCCTTTAACCGAATTGCGGGGTCAGTATCGTTGGTTATGATTTTGACCCTCTTGCTGGCTTTGCTGCCGGCGCTGCGTGCGGCCCGTGCTGGAAACGTTCATCTATTAGGAAATGTCTGATCATGACTCTGCGCTTAGAAGCGGTGTCAAGGCTCTACCAGCAAGGCGACCAGATGATCCGCGCCCTGGATGACGTCAATCTGGAGTTGGGAGAAGGCGAGTTTGTTGCATTGGCTGGACCCTCCGGTTCGGGCAAGACGACACTCCTGAATATTGCAGGCGGGCTAGATCGTCCTACCCAGGGGATGGTCTGGGTCGATAACCAGGAACTAACACGAATGAGCCGCAGCCGGCTGGCTCAACTGCGGCTTGAGGAAATTGGCTTTGTCTTCCAAGGGCACAACCTGGTCCCTGTATTGACGGCTGAAGAGAATACCGAATTTATTCTTTTGTTAAGAGGCGTTCCACCTGGAGAAAGACGCGCCAATGTTCGAGCCATTTTGAAAGAAGTGGGTCTGGAAGGAATGGAAAACCGCAAGCCGGCGGAACTCTCCGGAGGACAGCAGCAGCGAGTCGCCGTGGCCCGGGCGATTGCCGCCGAACCCCATCTGGTTTTGGCGGACGAACCGACAGCCAATTTGGACAGTGAGACCGCCTTCGCACTTTTGGATCTGATGGAGAAACTCAATCGAGAGCACCGCACGACCTTCCTTTTTTCCACTCACGATCCCAGGGTCATGAAACGAGCCCGGCGAATCATCCAACTTGTGGATGGACGCATCGAGAAGGACAGTCCTGTGGTAGGTGCAGTACTTGAATGACGACGTTCGGCCGCTGTTCACTCTTTTTCTGGATGGTGCTCTTTTTGCCGACCTCTACGCTCCGCGCTCAGGACCTGAGATTTGGTGGTTCGCTGCGTGGTTATCAGTTTCTCGGAGCTGAGGACAGTCCACTGGCACAGCGTCGAGACGCTGAACTGTGGATACTGCGTCTGACCCCGGAAGGTTCCTGGGGAAGGCATCTCAGCTTTGAAGTCCATGGACTGCTCAGCGTGTTGTCTCCGCCCCTGGTGGGAATTTCACGAATCGCCGTATCCGACTCCAGAAAGTTCCTACCTCTTGATCGAGATTTTACCGATAGCGCTCGGATCGATCTGCTCGGAAGTCTTGATCGACTGAATCTTCAGATCGACTTCGAGAGTGTCAAGTTTACTTTGGGCCGTCAGGCTGTGACCTGGGGGGTCAGCCTTTTCTGGCCTTCGATGGATCTTTTTGCACCTTTTGCGCCTCAGCAGATCGATCGGGAGTATAAGGCGGGTGTCGACGCCGTGCGTGTCACGGTGCCCCTTGGACCGCTTTCCGAGCTGGAGCTCATCGGCGCTTCCCTGGGGTCCTCCGTCAGACAGGACGGTGCTGCGGGTGCGCTGCTGCGTTTGAATGTCGGTTCAGCCGATTTCGGACTGATGGGTGGGAAATTCCACCGGGATACTGTAGCGGGTGCCTTTGTCACTGCCGATGTACAGGGAACAGGTCTGCGGGGTGAGCTCACCTGGACTCAATCGGGTGATCCCGAAGACGCACTTCGAGATCGACGACAGTTCTGGCGCGGCTCAGTCGGTCTCGTTCGCCAGGTGATGCCAAGCATCACTCTCACATTGGAGCTGGCTTGGAACGGGTTTGGGAGCAGCGATCCCTCGGAATACCTTTCTCTTCTTCAAGCGGATCGCACACTCAGGGGGGAGGTCAATGCCTTGGCCCAGACCTATTCGGGCTTTTCTGTGAGCTGGCTGCTGCACCCTCTTTTCACGTTCAGTCATGCACTGCTCATTAACTGGAACGACCGCTCGTCACTGTGGATACCGGCGTTGAACTGGTCCACTGGAAACAATTCTGAGATTCTCTTTGGAGCTCAGTTTGGAATCGGTAAAGGCCTGAGCGAGGACCAATCCCCGCGCCTGCGAAGCGAGTACGGCTCAGCCACTAACACACTATTTGGAGCACTCAAGTTTTACTTCTAGGAAGGCCCCCGAAAATTCACAACAATAGGATCGTGGTCGGAAAGTAGATCGACTTGTCCATGGACATCAGCCAACACTTTAGGGGGATGATTCGGATCTGGCACAATAGCCTTGCCGGCAAACCAGTCCAACTTCATTGAACAGCGGCCCTGGTTTTTCTGGAGGGCCCAGTTGATAAACCAGAAGCACCAGTGGGGAATCCAATCGGCCATTCTCTTATTGGCCGCCAGATCCTCCACCTTGTAATGCAGCGTGCAGGTACCCGGCTCGTTCAGATCGCGGTACCGATAGCCCCGGCCTTCCAGTTCTCGAAACAGATGCCGCTCAAACCAGCGGTCCGGATAGGGATAGTGATTGTCGATCACATTACGCACCCCCATGAGGACTCGCCGAGCGTACCCTAAGATAGAATACAAGGCCCGCCGGGAGTTGTAGGTGGAGGTGTTCCAGTCACCGCCAATGAGGACCGGAAGAGAAGGGTTGAGCGTCTCCAGATGATCGAGGAGGATTTTAACCTGAAGCTGACGGTGTCTTTGGCTGGAATGGGCATCCAGGTGGAGACTGACCGCCCGGAAGGGTCCTAAGGGATGATCAATCGCGGCTATCACGGCACGCTGGCATCCCAGACGCTTTTCCTTTCCCTGCATCATGTCCTTACCGGTGGGAAGGGGAAGGGAGTGGACCTCACGCAGGGGGTACCGTGAAAAAAGCGCATTGCCGTGAAGGGCCTGCATGTTCTCCCCCGGAACTTCGCTTTCCAAACCGCTTCCTTTATTGAGGGCAAGATAACAAGGAGCGAAGGCGTAGTGGAGTCCCAGAGCCTTGGCGATCTCGTGGGCCACGAAGCGGTTCTTCGTTCGCACCATCCCATAGTCCAGTTCGGTGAGCAGTAGAACATCAGTGTCTCGCAGTACCGGGTGCTCCTGAAAGATGCGTACGGATACCTTCCAGCTCGATCCCTCGTTCAATGTTCCAAGCTGCCGCCCGAATGAAAGAGCGTGATGGGAAAGATCCCCGGGAAAGATTTTCTTGCACCACGCTCCCAAGCACCCTCTCAATTTCCCCTCGCAGACGGGCATAAGGTGGGGATCGTTCCAGGTCTTTGGTGGAGTCGAAACGGCTCAATAGAGGAAGAAAAGGCCCCAGGTTGTGCTCTATGACACTCAAATTTCTCCTCATCCAGATCTTAGGCGAGTCACTAAGAGGATGAAAATCACGAAGTTGATGCCATGAGAAGTGAAGCAGAGCTTGCATGGTAGACGGGTCAGAAAGAGGAGCGAGTAGGTCAGGAACGCCCCCAACAACACGGTGAGCAAACTTGCGAAGAGATAGAAGAAATAGACGGGTTTCGTCAACAGAAAGTTCCCAAGTGCCCCTGCAATTAGAGCAGCATAAAACAACTGTCCCAGGACTGAGTTAGGAATTCCGAAAACACGAGCCCGAGGGCTGAAGACAACAGCAGCGCAGGTGTGTTCGCCCATCCGGCAAAAAGAGGGAATCCAGGCCGCATCCGGTTCAACCCAACCATAGGAAATGGCGGTGAAGTAACTGGAGATGAGGAACCCGAGAAGAGCCAGCAAGATCAAGGTGAAGAGCATGGAGTTAAGGGTAACAGGAGTCAGGAGCCAGAAGCCAGGAGTCAGGAGTCAGGAGTCAGGAGCCAGAAGCCAGGAGTCAGGAGCCAGGAGCCATACAATGGTTAAAAGTTGGAAGGTTGGAAAGTTAAGGTTTAAAACCTGAGGCTGAGAAAACATCCTTCAACTTTGAACCTTTAACCTTCCAATCTTCAACCCTCAAAGGCTCAAAGGCTCAAACGGCCACAAGCTCGATAGCTCAAGGTCTATCAGTAAGGGATGATTGACCGCCACCAAGGTCGTTTAGGGAAGTGCAAGCTAGGGGTATTATACAACTCTTGTTCTTTGGCCAGCCGCTCAGCCACTTCCAACATATCTATAGCTGCGCGATTGTCCGGGTAGCGAAGTAAAAAAGGCCTGATTCCCTGGACCGACACTGGGACTCCACGGTCGAAGTGGACAAAGCCAAGATAACTGATGTTGCTTCTCACGCACAGATGTCTGAACAAAAGGTTGTGGAAATTCCTAAGATGTGATTCCTCGGCTCCTCCGCGGTACATGTTCACGACAAACTTAATCTTCAGATCGTTGATCAAACCAGCCACAATGTAGGCCGAGTAGCGATCCCAAACCTTGAGTCGGTCTATCAGCTTTCGTATGTTCAGATCCTCCTGACCAGTAATCATCCGCTGCAAGGTCGATTTCAACGGGGAAAGGAACTCTTCCTTCTCAAGTTCCCGCCATAAAAAGTGAAGGATCAGTGTCTTCAGGAAAACAAAGGCGTTGTGCAGCGAAAGGGCTTCGGGTGTGATGACAATGATCTTTTCGCCGGCGGCCAAAAATAGATCCAGAACATTGCTAGAGGTCCCTGCTCCCAGGTCCATTAAAATGAAATTTGCACCCAGGGTCCTGATTTTATTCAGCAGGTCCTTTTTCAAGTCATCGTCGAGTCGGATTTCGGGCGCACCGCTGTAGGAGGAACAGATCATTTGCAAGTTCTCTTGCTCTGTCGCAGTCAAGAGTTGGCGCAGATCAGGCACTTTCTTCAGAAGGAAGCTGTTGATCGTCCCATTCGGGGAGCGGACACCCAGACAGGCATTGAGATTGCCGCAGCCTAAATCCAGGTCGATAGCGACGACAGAGCCTCTCTGTGCGCGAAACTGCTGAGCTAAGCTAAGAGCCAGATTAGCCGTTATGACAGTTTTGCCGACTCCACCTTTGCCGCTGGCGATGCCGATAGTGCAATTTTTTGGAGGCTGCATACTCCCTCCTACGCTTGCCCAAGTTTACAATTGTCTTGGAGTTTCTTGACAGTTCACAAAATACAAATATGCTACCATACACACTATACGAACTTATCATCGACTACTGACTATACTTTGGCGCGAGAAATAAGTAGATTAGTGTCGACGATGTTGCTATAATCTCGGCTATTACTTGACTCTGGATTTTACTAAAATGAGCTTATAGCAATCGGGAGCTAAAATCATGACTCTAAAGGATCATCTTCGCTCACTTACGGATAAAAAGCCCCCTTCCAATCCTGAACCAAGTCCTGAACCAACTTCTGATAGACCCGTCGCCCTTGGGCAGGTCAAGGAGAGCTTGGTCACCATCGCAGCAGATGAGAAGACCGGCAAGGGATTTATAGTTGATGGAGAGGGCAAAGTGGTGACGAATTTCCAATTGGTGAATTCGGCCGCACGCATCAAGGTCACCACACTTTCTGGAGACGTTTTTTTGGGCAAGATCACTCGCCTGGACAAAGGTCGGGACCTGGCACTGATTCAAATTCCCGTGAAGACCCCTAGATATCTTACCCTGGGGGATGTAAGTACCGTTGATGTAGGTGAAGATGTCTTTATCCTGGGAAGCTCGTCAGGTGCCGGAGGACTAATCAAGGCTGTTATCAGTGCCCTTCGAGTGATTGAGGGGACAGCGCTCATCCAGGTTGATCGACCGATTGATCCGGACAACAGTGGTAGCCCGTTTGTTACAGAGCAGGGGACCGTGGTTGGAATCGCCAGTTACAGGATGGGCCAGCAAGATGACAACGTCGGATTCGCGGTAAGTGTCAAGGAGTTGAAGGCCTTCATTTCCGGGCAATAAGGCAGCCACGCTTAG
>JALLON010000107.1 GCA_027717925.1 Acidobacteria bacterium AH-259-G07
AGCGCATCATGCCATAAACGAGTCCGGTATCAGCCAAATCCACAATGTAGGCGTTGTCAATCCAGTCTTCGATTCTGTGTTCCCAAATGTTGCCGTCGGCAACAGCAGGAGATATTGAATAGCTCCCGGGACATAAGGCCGGCACCCGAATTCGAAAGCCCACCGTGAAGACATCACCTGCTTTCCCCGGAGGTAAATGAAATCCCTCGTAGGAGGTATTCGAGGCAGTGATCTCGACGCCCAAGCGGTCACGAATTGTGAAACCGATGATTGGATGCTTGAGGTCTCGCTGAAAACGGGCTGAGATTACCAGCAAAACCTCTTGTCTTGCTCTGATCTGGTTGAGAACTCTCCCCTCTGGAGAGTGCAAGATGATACCGATGATCTCCGCCCCACCTTCACCGTAACGGTGATGAATATGAGGAACGGTTTTGACGACCTGAAGGGACTGATCCTGTTCAACGTCAACCCACATTTGACCGACACCGGCTTCCTTCCGCTGCCGTTCAAACATCAAAGCCTGGTAGCACTGAACCACTTTCTCAGGATCGCCATCCTCCAGTTTTCGGCCGTGATCAAGCAAGATAGCCCGGTCGCAAAAACGGGTCACCGCGTGCAAGTCGTGGGTCACAAACAAAATTGTCTTCCCATCCTGGCGCAGCCGTCGAATTCGGTTTGTACATCGGTGCTGGAAGATCAGATCCCCTACCGCCAGCGCTTCGTCGATCAGCAAGATATCCGGGTCAACGTGGATGGCAACAGCAAAGGCAAGCCGCATAAACATCCCGCTCGAATAGGTTTTTACCGGCTGGTGAATAAACTCTCCGATTTCCGCAAATTCCAGGATCCTCTCCAGCCGTTCTTCCATCTGGGAACGGGTCAGCCCCATGATGGCTCCGTTCATAAAAACGTTCTCGTGACCAGTGAACTCGGGGTTGAAACCGGATCCCAATTCCAGCAACGCCGAAACGTTTCCCTGTACGTGACAATCTCCCCGCGTTTGCCTCAAGATGCCGGCAACGAGCTGCAGGAGAGTACTCTTTCCCGAGCCGTTCTGGCCAATGATTCCAAGAGTGGTGCCAGGCCAAACCTCCAGATCGATGTCTTCCAATGCCCAAAATTCACGATGGAACTGTTTTTTCCGTAATGTGATCAGTTCCAGGAACTTGTAGCTGGGGCGATCGTAAATGGCGTATTTCTTGGAGAGATGTTTTAGGTAAATCGCCGGCCTGGACTCATTCCCTTCAGAGGACATCCACAAATTCCCGTTTGGTGTTTCGAAAGACGAAACCCCCCACCACAAATGCACCCATTGCCCAGGCGACCAGCCACAACAGAGATTGCGCATCCGGCAAGCGATTCTCCAGCAGTAAACAGCGATACCCTTCGACCATGTGAGTGAGAGGGTTGAATCGCATCCATGGGCGAAAAGCCTTCGGAACCATCTCGACTTGGTAAAAGATGGGTGTGAACCAAAACCAAAAAACCATTATCACCGACAGAATTTGGGCGGTATCGCGAAGAAACACTTGAAGTGCGGCTGCCAGCCAGCCTAATCCCAGAGAAAGAACCATTAAAAGAATCAGGTAAATGGGAACCAGAAGTGCGGCCCAGCCGATCGTGTTCATATACAACAGCACAACAAGCAAGATGGCAAAGCCCACCAGGTGCGTGACTAAATTGGACAAAACCAGTGTCACGGGAAGAATCTCGGAGGCAAACAAGGTTTTGCGGATGAGATGACTGTGATCAACCACACAATTACAGGACCGAATCAGTGTGTCTTGAAAGTAGAGCCAAGGCAGAATTCCGCAGAACAGAAAGACCGCGAAGTTATCGATTTGCCCCAGCTTTGGCTTGATTTGGAAAACAATCGAAAATACAAACGTGTAGCTCAAGAGCAAAACCAAGGGGTGGATCACTGACCAGAAGAATCCCATAAAAGAGCCAATATAGCGGCTCTTCAGATCGCGAATTATGAAGTTCCAGATCAGATGGCGCTGCAGGACAATTTTTCGAAGAAAATTATAAGAGATAGTGACGACGCCTAGGCTAGTCGCTGTCGAGCGAATCGACTGTGAGCTCATAGAACAAAGCCTCGTATTGAGTGACAATTTCCTCCCAATCGTAACAGTGACGCACTCGCTGCTGAGCTTGCTTCCTGTATTGCTCGTATTTTTGCGACCGGGAACAGATCTGTCTCATGAGTCGAGCGAGTGATTCTAAATCATTGAAAGGATAAAGAAAACCTGACCGCTCCACCACCTCGCGATTCTCGGGCGTATCATTCACCAGCACCAGGCAACCCGCTCCCATTGCCTCAATTAGGGCAGGATGAGTTCCTCCCACTTCGGTCGCGTGAATGTAACAGAGGCAGTGAGAAAGCAATTCACGATAACCCTGAGCGTAGATAGCTCCCGGCAGGAGGATGTTTTTTCCCTCGGCCAGGCGATGTAACTCCCGAATGTAGTCTCGACTATAAGGAGCATCTCCAACTAAAACCAGCGGATAGTCAACCCCGGAAACGAGATAAGCTTGCATGACAAGGTGAGCATTGTTCTCCGGTTCCAGCCGACTGACATAAAGAAGATAGTTTCGACGACTCAGCCCGAGGCGCTTCACTTCTTTACAGCTTTCGAGCGCTTCGGCTGGAGCCCCGTAAGGGATAAACCGCGAACGGAATCCATATTCCTCCAAGTAGTATTGTTGGATAGAGCGAGCGTCGGTCACTGCTTGATCGGGAAGCAGCGTGGACAGAAATTCACTAAATCGGTAGTACGCCTTCCCTAGACGGTTCCACTTCTTTCGAAGGTACTCGATGCCATCGACATTAATCACGACCTTCTGACCCACCAGCTTCGGGAGCCAGCAAACAAATGCATTGGCCGCGTTACAGATCAAGACGACGTCATAAGGCCTAAAGAGCGCCGCCAAAACCGAGATAGCAGTGTGGGTCACCGTTTCCAGATACTTCGCCCGAAGAGCGGGCAACACACGAATGTCCACTCCACGATAACAGCGCAGTCGAGGATCTACAAAATGAGAGCGACCGTAGACCACGACCCGATGTCCCCGCTCTACCAGCCGCGTGGAGAGTTGCTCGGCAAATGTTTCAAATCCCCCATAGTTGGCAGGGACCCCACGAGTTCCCAGAAGGGCGATCTTAAGCGGCCTTTTCCTGCTCGTGGTGCACGACATATGGAATCGTAATAAAAAAGAGGAGCAGAATTAAGATTTCTGAATCCCCGAAATTATACTCAAAGAGACCTGCCAATAAGAACGCTGCCAGAACCCCGATTGCGCTGATGGCGACACAACGGGAAAAAGAATCGGAATTTCGAAGGCGAGCAAAACGAGCAAAATCTCGAAGCAAACGAATCCACAGTGCCAGCCAAACAAGCAGAGTGATCATTCCCATTTCAGCGGCGATGTGCACAAGGTTGTTGTGAAGATGTTGATAGATCCAACTTGGAAATTCGTCGGTTCCATTGTAATTGCCATAGAGACGAGGCACCATTCGGGGACCCAAACCCGTCCAGGGATGCGCTGCAATGATATTTTTGCCAGTTCGAAGCAGCTCAATACGAATGCGTGTGGTCGTATCATTGGGGTCGAAACTGGAATAGAGCCGCTCCTTGAAGTCGCCGGGAAGGACAAAAAACAGCGCAAGCAAAAGGACGCTGCCTGCCATCAACCATCGCACTCGATAGATCGAGAGAAGTAGGAACAGACCGCCAATCGTCCCCAGCCAGGCATTCCGAGTGTGAGTGAGAACGAGGACGAAAAGAAAAACGGCCAGCAGCCCCGCCCACGCGCCTATTTCGAGAATCTCCCGGTTCAACAAACGATTCTCTGTCTTTTCATTTCCCGCTTGCTCTCTGGTTTTTTGATTCCTGCCGGAGGCCCGGGGCAGCTGACAGAATAAAAGGTAACCCGCCAGCGCCACCGAACCTATCATCAATTGCCCTGAGAAGGTCATCCAGTGCCCCATGAAACCCTCGATACGATTGACCAAATTGACCTCCTTCAACCAGAAATACTGCAAAACTCCGTACATGGCACTAACAGCCAAGACAAGGAAGATCGCTCTGAGGGCATACTCAACCTGTTTGCGGCTCAGGTAAGTAAAAATGAAAAAAATGTATAGAAACTTGACGAATTTCTTGAGGTAGCTGGCACTGACGAGCACATCGCTGGAAAAAACAACGGCAACCAGGGTGGCCAAAAAAAAGGCCAGTATAAGACCGAAAAAAGGAGGGGTCCTTAGACACAACTCTCTGCGCCTGCAGCAATCAACCATCCACAGCAGAAGAAAAATGCCGAAGAAGACCTCCGATACAAAGAGTGAGACCAGGGAGCTAACCACGGCAGCTATGACGGCAAAAGAGATCCACCCACCCAGCATTGAATCGTTTTACGGCTCCGCAAATTTCTCCAACCTGATCTCCAGGATTCCCGGATAGGCTGGAAAGCAAAGCACTTACAGTTTCACCACGTTGTTGAAAGCCTCGGCGAAGGTATTGCGAGTGTCGAAAATTAACTGGGCCGATTTCTGGAGCATGCCGTAGTCGAAACAGGAGTGATCGGTGACCACTACCACCAGATCGTACTTTTTGATTGTCTCTGCACTGAGCGGAATTGATTCTTTCACCGCGCCATCAATCTGCAAATGCGAAACATAGGGATCAGAGTAGTCCACTTTCGCCCCATCGTTCTCGAGCAGTCGGATGATGTCCAGCGCCGGTGATTCACGCATATCGCTCACATCCTTTTTATAGGACACACCCAGGAGCAACACTTTCGTTCCGTTCACGCACTTTCGATTCTGGTTCAGCACACGCGCCATTCTATTGAAGCAATACTCCGGCATCTGAGTGTTGACCTCACTGGCCAGTTCAATAAAACGCGCATTGTAGTTGAGCGTTTTGAGTTTCCAGGACAGGTAAAGAGGATCAATGGGAATACAGTGCCCACCCAAACCGGGACCAGGAAAAAACGGCATAAAACCGAAAGGTTTGGTGGCGGCAGCCTCAATCACTTCCCAAACAGACACTCCGAGTTTGTCGCACATGATGGCAATTTCGTTGACCAGTCCAATGTTTACAGCCCGAAAAGTGTTCTCCAATAACTTCACCATTTCAGCCGCAGCCGCCGATGAAACCGGAATAACCTGATCGATAATCTGCCCATACAGTGCCTTGGCCATCTCAGTGCACTGGGGGGTGACTCCACCCACGATCTTGGGGGTGTTTTTGGTGGTAAAAGTCGCGTTGCCGGGATCGACCCGCTCCGGAGAAAAGGCCAAAAACAGGTCCTTCCCGATCTTAAAGTTGCCACTTTGGAACTCGACTGTCAGGACTTCGTCCGTGGTACCCGGATAAGTCGTGCTCTGCAAAACAATCAGCATATTCTTATGCAAGTGTTTTCGAATATTTTGGGCCGCGTCGACGATATAACTGATGTCGGGATCCTTCGTTTGTCGCAGAGGCGTCGGAACGGATATAAGAACGCAATCCAACCGCGAAACCACTTTGTAGCCTGAATGGGCCTGAAACCTTCCTGCATCGATGGCACATTTGAGAACTTCATCTTTGATGTCTTGAACATGAGACGTTCCCCGATTAATGTCTTTGACCTTTTCAGAGTCGGCATCAATTCCGTGCACCTTGAACTCACTGCGAGCAAACGCCATGGCCAGCGGCAACCCAGCGTAACCCAACCCAACGACGCCGATCTCAGCCTGCTTGGTTAATATCTTTTGCCGTAAATTCATGTTGGTCTATCCTCGAGCAGTGAGTGCTCTTTTCTGAAACCACTCCACCGTCTGCCGCAAACCCTCCTGGAACGAAGTGTCCGGCTTGAAACCAATCAACTTTCTAGCCTGAGAAATATCGGCCTCCGAATGTCGAACGTCCCCAATACGAGCGGACTGGTAAATTGGTTCCAACTTCTGACCAAGAATCTGATTAAGAATCTCCGCCAGCTGATTAAGGGTAATCCTTTGCCCATATGCAATATTCAAACTAATTCGCTGGACTTCCGACTGGGCCGCCAAAAGATTCGCCCAAACAACATCTTCAACAAAAACAAAGTCCCGGCTTTGTTCTCCATCACCAAAGATGATGGGTCTTTCACCAGCCAGCATTCGAGAAATGAAACGGGGTATGACGGCGGCATACTCTGATTCCGGATCCTGGTGGGGACCAAAAACATTGAAGTAACGAAGTCCAAGAGTCGGCAAGTGGTAAATTTCTGAAAAAATCCTGCAGTAAAGCTCGCCTACATATTTACTGACGCCATAAGGAGAAATCGGATGAGCTTTCATTTCCTCACGTTTCGGAATCACTTCTGAATCTCCATAAACGGCCGTACTCGTTGCAAAAATCATCTTTTTAACGCCTGCATCTCGAGCCGCTACTAAGACCTTCAAAGTCCCTTCAACGTTGACACGGTTGCAGGCCAGGGGATCCTCAGTGGATTTTTGGACCGAGGTCATTGCCGCCTGGTGATAAACGGTATCGGCCCGGTCAAAAATCTTTCTCAAGCCCTCCAGGCAGTGGATGTCCTGTTGGGAAATCTCACATTGCCCAGGGTACTGTTGCTGAAGATCTGCCAGATTCTCCCATTTTCCCGTGGAAAAATCGTCTACGATGCGGACGCTTCGGCCTCGTCTCAAGAGAGCGCGGCAAAGGTGCGAGCCAATAAAGCCCGCTCCACCGGTGACCACGTCAAAGGTCTCTTTCACGATCACACCTTGGTCCGCAGGATTCTAGCAGAAGTAGACACCTGAGAATACCCTCTGCTAACATCCTGCGCGTCAGCTGATGGCCCTAACGCAAGCCTTTTCTTACCGTAACGGACAGCTCTTTTGTGAGGATATCCCCCTCGCCGGCCTGGCCGATCAGTTTGGAACACCTTGCTACGTCTACAGCAAGAATGCCATCCTCCGAAACTTTCACACTTTTCGGACTGCCTTCGAAGCTGTAGATCCTCTGATTTGCTACGCTGTAAAGGCCAACTCGAATCTCAGCATTTTGCGCTTACTCAAAGAAGAAGGAAGCGGCTTCGATGTGGTATCCGCAGGAGAACTCTACCGCTTGAAAAAGATCGGCGGCGACCCGAAACGAATCGTTTTCAGTGGAGTCGGGAAGACGGTTGAGGAACTGGAGATGGCGCTGCAGATGTCCCTCTTTAGCCTCAATGTTGAATCGTTAGAAGAACTGGAAACCTTAATCGACCTTGCTGAGCACAAAGACGTCCGCCAAGACATCTCCATACGGCTAAATCCCGACGTCGATACCACGACTCATCCTTATGTGGCCACCGGTTTTCGTCGGCACAAGTTTGGTCTTGACGTCAATCATGTCGAAAAAATCATTGGGCTATTGAGGCAGTCCTCCCACCTGCACCTGGTCGGTTTAGGGTTTCACATCGGCTCACAAATCCTGAATGTTCAGCCCTTCTTAGATGCTTTTCTGAAACTCAAAGGGTTGGTCGCGGAATTTGAGACTTTGGGCTTCGTAATCGAGCACCTCGACCTGGGAGGAGGAATTGGCATTCCTTACCAAGACGAAACAGAGCCCGATCTAAACCGATACGCTGAGTTTGTCAAAGAACATCGAGGGGAATATCGCATTGTCTTAGAGCCAGGGCGGTTCATCACTGGAAATACGGCTGTCCTGCTCAACAAGATCCTGTACCACAAGGTGAACTATGAAAAACATTTTCTCATCGTGGATGGGGCCATGAATGACTTGCTCCGTCCCTCGCTCTACCAGGCCTATCATGAAGTTCTCCCATTAGAGCAAAAGGAAGGGAGCATCAGAGCCGATGTGGTGGGTCCAGTCTGTGAAACGGGGGATTTCTTTGCCCATGACCGTTTGCTTCCCCTACTAAAACAAGGCGACTATCTAGCCATCATGAACGCCGGTGCTTACGGTTTCGTTGCCGCTTCCAATTACAACTCTCGTCCCCGGGCCGCCGAAATCCTGGTAGATGGAGATCGTCCTCAAGTCGTCCGCACAAGAGAGACCTTCCAGGACCTCATTCGAGGAGAGCAGTAAATCCGCAGAGAAGGGGCCGTGTCTTTAAAATTTAAATTTTGGCCCAAAATTTAAATTTTAAAGAAAAAAACACACGGCCCCTTCTCTGTGAAAAAATGAAAAATATCGGGGTAAATCCCGCGAGATCCATGTGATCTGTGTATGAAAAACTTGTGAAAATAATGTGAAAAAGGTGTGCAGATTTCTGTTCATAAGTTATTGAAAAATAAATACTTTTTCGCTTGACTTCCTGTCTTACTGGTGCATAATATGTAGACAGGTTCCCGAGAGACAGAGGCTGTGGGAGGGGTGCCCGAAGAAACTCTGGAGTCCGTCATGATTCTTCTTGTGTCTCTCACAATCGCTGATGCCACTCGGGGGCTTTTTCCGTTCCTACGGCACGAAGGCACGAAACTTCTAAGGGCCTATCATTACTTCTGGTTCTCATACCATTTATAGTTGGTGTCGATATAGTTCAACCACTGTTCCGGAACTTCATCCTCCGGGAAGATCGCTTCTACTGGACATTCAGGGACACATGCTCCGCAATCAATGCACTCTTCCGGATCGATATACAATTGCTGCTCGTCTTCAAACTGAGTTTCATCACTCCGCGGATGAATGCAATCCACCGGACAGGCATCTACGCAAGACGTGTCTTTTGTTCCGATACAGGGTTCACATATGATAAAAGTCATTGTACGGTGACTCCTTTGTACCTCTACGCCATTTCAATTTAACGAAAATTTGCTGAAGGTCAAGCCTAACTTGTCATCCGTGATTTCTCTATAC
>JALLON010000108.1 GCA_027717925.1 Acidobacteria bacterium AH-259-G07
CGGCCCAATTGCTGGTTTGGGCCCAGTTGGACGGGAGTCGGCCCTCTCCGGTGGGAGGACTGAAGCCGTCATTTTCATCGTGTGAGTAGCGGAAGAAAACGTTGTGCTCGTCGCTGGCCTGCCAATCGATTCGCCCGCTGGCCTGGGTGCTGTCAAAGGGATTGGCAAAGACTCCGCCCAATTCGGAAAACGCAGGTGTTCTGGGCTGGACGCTGACCACGCCATCCTGGTTGTTGTCCTCGAAGTTTGCAAAGAAGAATAAGCCGTCCCTTTTAATCGGACCACTCAAGTGAAAACCCGCCTGCCGGCGGGCGAAAAACGGATCCGGATTCGATGGATCTCGTTCCAGGGCCGGATAAGCTGCCAAGTTGTGATCGCGAAAGAAAAACAGCCCGGCGCCGTGATAGTCGTTGCCCCCGGAGCGCGTGACGACGTTGATCGCTCCCGAGCCGGTCAGTCCCGTGGACAAATCGAAGTTGACACTGGAGAGTTGAAACTCCTGGACCACTTCTTGAGAGAAGTTCTGGGGAACTCCTCCGCCCAGGGCGTTGTGAATAGCGCCACCGTCCATGGTGACCCGGGTGCGGTCGGGCGAGGCGCCGAGCACGGAGACATCGAACTGGCGGGTCAGAAATCCTGCCATTGGAGCGGCCATCACCCCAGGCTCCAGGACGGATAGCTGGAGGAACTCTCGTCCGTTGAGCGGAAGATTTTCGATCTCGAAGCGCGAAACCACTCCGTCGATGCTGTAGCTGTCATGGCTAATGTCCGGGAGAACATCGATGGCCTCAACGACTTGTCGCAAGATACCCAAGGGCAACTGGATGTTAACGGTCGTGGTGCTGCCGACACGCACAACGGCCGTTCTCGCCAGACTCCGAAATCCCTCTGCTTCAGCTCTCACCTCGTATTCCCCGGGGGGGGAGCACGGCGATCCGATACCTGCCATCTTCCCCGGTGTTCGACATCCGGACCATACCAGTCCTTGTATTCGTTGCCGTGACCGTCCCTTCTTGGATGACGCCACCGGTTTCGTCGGTAACCGTCCCGATGATATCTCCCGTAGGCGTCTGAGCGTTGAGTAACCCACTGGTAATAGACAAAACTGCAATTACCCAGAAGATCGTCCATTGTTTGAATGCCATTGGAATCCTCCTATTGATGTAATGTGGAATAACTGTAGGTGTGATTGCTGGAATGGCTGAGAAAGGGTTATGAATTTCCGACCGAGAAAGCCCAGAGGGAGACCCTTTTCCCTCATAGGAAAGGCAGCCTTTCGCCCCGAGCGGCTTTCTTTCCGATTCCTCACTGATCACTCCTCCCCGAAGGCCGCAAATGTGGTTTCGCGCAACGATCGGCTGCACGTGAGGTCGCTTAAATTTTCCCCTCTCTACCTATATAGAGCCTCTGAAAACCGAAAACCTCAAAAAGTTTTTTTGAAGTTTTTACTTGGAGAGGTGTTTATTACGGTGCAGGAGTGAAAAACGCCAATGTAATCTTCGATTCAGGAGAGCTTTTAGAATCTCATGAATCCGATTCGATTTGGTGCCGCTCGAATCCTTCTTGCACCCGATCGACTCCTTCCTCACACAAGCGGTCAAAGAGCTCACCAAGCATTCGGTTCTCCCGATGCCACGGGAACAGCATGCTCTTTGCCTGCACCATTCCCCCTTTGAGTTCCCACCCCAGCAGTCCGAGCGCCACCAACCCTTCCCGGGACGCGTACTGTAACTCGGTCCGAGACCTAATATCCTCGCTAACCTCGATGAATCGTGCCTCGCCTTGGGAAGAAGCGAGAACCACTCTAAGAAACTCGTACGGCGCGGTCTGAGCCACGGCACGGATGATCTGGATCAGCTCCTCGAATGAAAACTGCATCCTCTTTACGTTACTACATAGTGGGCAAAGGAAAATGAAATGTTGCGCTATTACCCTGTTTTCCATTAGCGCTGGCATCTCCGTTTCCGCTGCCCACGGCCACTCTGGGGCTGTCTTCTTCGGTGGTCGCCCCGGTTCGGCGCAAGCGCTCCGGCCTTCCTGCGCCGTCTGGTCGCTGAAGGCCTCGACCAGCCTCCTTGTGATTCGAGAGCCCTGAATAGCCTTTTACACGGCGCGGTTCCCCGCGTGACATGGATCGCGAGGGTGATCTGTCACGGTACTGGACGGACACGACCGCTAAGCTTCGCGGGATTGACGAAGACCTGGCACAGCGCTGTCGGTTGAAGGGGGAGTATTGGACGGATCCGGACAAGTGGGACGAGCAGCAGCTCGAGAAGACACGAATCCTCCTGACGCAGGTTGCCTCCGATGCCGATACTCTCTTAGGTTGGCAGAACACAAACGGTGGGCACGCTGGCTAACAACAGCATGAACCTGACGGTCCAGCCTTTGACGGCTCGTGCCTCCGCATGATCCGCGCCACCCCCGCCCCCAGGTTACGCTGAACGTTAGCCCTCGCAAACTCGTAAGCCTCAAGGTGAGGACACATATTTTGGATCCTTGCCCTGGGCCCAGGGGTTGTAGGTCTGGACAAACAAAATCCGCTCCTGGAGGGGCGGGTGGTCCAAAAGCCAGAACTTAATCAACCAATTGGGATGCGGATCCATCAGATTAACTTCCCCCATGATCTGAAAGGTTTCTACAGCGCCTTTACGCGGCTCGGAAACAATTCCGTGGATCACTTCCAGGCCATAGATATCCGCTTGATGCTCGATGTAACGATTGAAGGCATGGGTAAGCGGCGTTGACAGGAAGCTAAAGAGGACGAAGAACAGGAGGAGTACTGGAAGCGATGCCCAGTCTTGGGCGCTCCGAATCGCCCATTGCTCTCCCCACCGTTTCAAGGCCCAGTGTAGGAGAAGGTAACCAAAGTATAAAAAAACTAACGCAAGACCCGAAAAAAGGATCAAGCGATGGTAAATATAACCAAGGACATAGTGGCCCATTTCGTGTCCAAAAACGAAAAGAATTTGCGGCAAACTCAGCTTCTCAAGAGTAGTGTCTAGGATGACAAGGCGTCTCGACGCTCCCAGCCCAGTCACATAGGCGCTCAGCAGATTGTACTTTTCGCTGGCTTTCACCTCGTACATCCGCTCAGGACGAATGTCCAGTCCAGCCCTCGCTACTACCTTTTGGACCTCTTGGACCAGCTCCGGTCGTTCCTGGCCCAAAGGCTCAAATTTCATGTACAGGGGCTGAATCACGTAAGGATGAATGAACAAAAAGAAGGTGAAAATGGGGATCGATACCAGCCAGAAATAAAACCACCAATGCTGGCGACTACGCCGCATCACTCCATAGAGGATCCATACCAGAAAAGTCCCTACAACCACCGCGATCAACTGTGTCTTGCCCCAGTCCCAGAACCATGACAGCCAACTCTGCACTGACTGGTCATATGTCAGGTAAAGCGACTGTCGATAAATGGCTGTAGGGAGGCTTAGTATGCCAAGAGTCAGAAACAGCGGAGGTGTGAAAACCATCGCTTGCGCAAGGCGCCGCCTGCTGAATCGCTCAGCCAAATTCCTAAATCGAGGTGCGATTCGCAGCAGCAGGATTATGAGTAGAACGGCCAGCTGGTAGAGAAAGCCCAGAAAGTAGAGACGGTACCTCACCCGATTATATGCAATCGCTCGCTCGTGTTTCTCAGTCGGCAGTGTATAGCGCTGCGCTTCCTCTTCCGCAAAACTCGATCGCGGACCCTTTTCGTCCTGCTGTAAGCTTACGTGACGAGTTGGCGTCTCCAGCGTCGCCAGAAGGGGTACGACCAAGGCAAAGAGAGGAAGAAGTACCGCCAGCAGAAACCTCATTTGCGGGCGCAATACTAGCATGGACGAATGCTTCGAGCAGCACTATTAAGGCCCTTGGGCTTGCTTTGCAGGCTTCTTTCCTTCCCGCTCGGCCCTTTCTCGAGCAAAGCGGCCGGCCTTCGATACTTCTTTCACTTCAACGGGATTGTATTTGGAATGCTCAGCGTGATTCACCTACTAAAAGGAGTGCTTTCTCGGCCCACTCCGGATACAATCCTTATCGTTAGTCCGACAAGAGAGATTCCGTGTCCATTCCAAAACAGGAACTTTCCAAGGTACCGTACATAGACCCGGAGGCAATCGATGATCTGGTAACTATCAATTGCGGTGGTGTCAAAGATAAGTACGTCGTTCAGAACTCAAGTTAACAAGCCAATGGAGCCCACCTCCCTGAAGACTAGGCGGCTCCTGTGAGGCCCTTGGGCTTGGCAATGCGCATGGCCCCCATTTCGAGATCATGCAATTCTTCGTCACCGGGAACGAACCGGAATGGGAAGTTCAGTGCTTGTAAAAGAAGTGGCGAGGTCGATCGGCTCGACCATCAATCAACTGAAGCTTAATTGCCCTTGCCAGGGCCTGCGGCTCAAAGACGTATCTGCCGGATGGGCCCAAGGCGACTGAGTTTGTTGCAATCTTCGAGGAATATCCGCGCACGCTCAAGCAAGTCATAAGTGTCTGACCACTTCCATCGCCTTCTCAAGCTGGTTGTCGCGGCCTTCGAGCAGAGCCTCGTAAGACAAGTCAACTGGAAAGTCCGGGCGGACTCCTTTTCCCTCGATCTTCTCGCCTCGCCAAGTCAGGTACATACCAACGGGGAGTATCAAAAAATAGCCGTAAGGGAGTTTAAACCGCCGGCTGGCGACAAGACGACCCGGCGTGCGGGTACCAACGATCTTAGCCAGTTTATTTTCCGCCGCAAAAGCCGCGATGATCTCACTTGCGCTGGCGCTGTGCTGATTGACGAGGATCAGGACCCGACCGTGAAAAGGTTGAGGACCCAAGCCCTCCGTAACCACGACAATTGATTTATCACGTAGCGCGTACTTGAGCACCAGCCACGGCAGCACCCACTTGCTAGATGGGATCCTGCCGAATTGAGGAAGCTTTTCCTTCTTGTAACCGCTGCTTGCTCGTCGTCGGGAAAGGCTATACCCGACTGGCACCTTGTGTGGTGTCAAATAGCTCATGAGCCGTAACCCACCAATGCCTCCTCCAGAATTGCCCCGCAAATCAATAATCAGGCGCTCACAACCTCGGAAATCAGAGATAGCTCGGTCAATGTCCTTAGCCACATCAATTCCCACCACCCCAGGAAACATGTTCACCTTCAAGTAGCCAATACCGCTCTCCCTTAGGGACCAGAGGGCTGGTCGGGGCATTGCGAAGGGCCGCTTGCTGGATTCGAACTTGGGGATCTCAAGGCTGATCCTTTTTTCCTTCCCATCTCTTTTCCGGACGATCAACGAAGTGGACCCTCTTACCCTGAATGCTGGTGGCTTCTCAGAGATCACCTTTTCATCGTTCACCTTCAGCAGCAGATCCCCACTTTCGAGACCGGCACGGTGCCCCGGGCCAAACTCCTGGACATCCTGGACCATCCAAAAGAGACCTTCTCTCGTCTCGCATTGCTTAAACGTCGTGCAGATCGCCTGCCGTGAAGGGAGTGGTCTGAGATTTCTATGGAAGAAGGCCGTATGACTCGTTCCGAGTTGAGAGACCAGGTTATGCATCTCCTTTTCGAATTCCCGCGAATCAGACGTTTGCAAGATAAAAGGCTTTTTCTCTTCAATGACCCCCTGCCACTTCTTAACGTCGAAGTCCGGATGGAAATACTTCTTCCGTACCAGTTCAGCGACCTTTTGCAGGATCTTCTCGTGTTGCTTTGGGTTAAGTTCCATCCAGCTATCCCACTAACCTTAAAACGAAATGCTCCCGGAGCCTCCCCCGATCATCTTAAATCCCGCCCAATAGAACGGCGTGGCCTGGTCTTTGAACCGCTCGAGCATATCCACTTTCGCCAGTCTTAACGCGGAGGCCCGGTCTTTTCCCTCGCTGAGATGTAAGTAAAACCGTTTCATCAGCGACGTTGTAAATACGTCATCGGCCGCCCAGAGACTCGCAACGACGGTCCGAGCACCCGCAAAAAGAAAAGCTCGGACCAGGTTGGCAATGCCCGCCTGACCTTGCAAGCGCCCAACTCCTGTATCGCAGGCCGACAAAGTAACGAGTTCCGCTGCAAGTCTCAATGAACTGATTTCCCTGGCCTGAAGGAGGCCATCTTCTTTCAAATGAGGGTCCACCCCTAGGACTATAGCCGCTCGATCAGGGAACTTCGTGCTGGCAATCGCGTGAGCCGCCAGATGCAAAATCTTGAACTTGCTCAGACCGATTGATTTAAACACAGCCTCACTTGCGTTCTCGCCGGTTAGCACGACGCTTTTAGGGCCTACGAATTCGGCTATGGACCTGACTTCCTCTGCCGTCCAGGGTAGAGGAGTGAAGTTAGCACCGTCGAGATCATAAACTCCGCGAACCCCACCCCTCTCCTGGCTCCCCCTGCTGTTGCTGGAGCCCATAGCCATGACTCTTAGAGGTTCGCCGTAGGGGACGTTTCCCACCGCTAGCAACGGCAGACCTGGAGCAACCCTCCGCGGTGCGGACCGTAGCAGATGGAGCATCGTAGCCGAAGGTGCATAGGTAATGATGTGGGTACGAACCAAAAACTCGTTATCAGGGCGAACCAGCGACTCGAACGGCAACAGGTGGAGTTTTCCATCTGGCACGACAATCAGGCGAAACTTGGCATCATACTCCGGAATCGGCTCCACCAGCATCGAATAGAGCTTCCTCGCTTCCTCGAATCCCGATCTTCTGGAGCGAATTTCCGCCAGGTAACGGTTTACGGAGTCCTCGATTTGTGCCCGTGCGGGCAAGCTAACTACCCACAGTTGGTCTCCGCTAATGGCAAGGCAGAACGACACCGGATCATCTAAAACGTACTCGAGTATCAGTTCGTCCTGTCCCAGAACACCTTGAAGAGTGTCCCTCCCTACCACCTTCCTCGGTGCCGACCCCCTGGACCGGAACTCCACTGCAAATAGAGGAGCCAGGTACTGTTCGACTTCAAACAGCTGATCGAGTAATTGGTTGCGCTCCGCGGCGCTCTCGGCGCGCAACAAGCGAACCTGTAGTTCACTGATTTCCCTTTGAACCCCGGATGACAGAAACTCGCTCTCTGCGAATTCTTCAGGTCTTAACGCGAGAAGATCCACCGCTGTACGACCCCTTGCCCTTTCGAGGAGTTCAAAGGCTCGGTCGGGATCTTCTAGCTCTTGGATCACAAGAGTGAAGTGCTGCAAAAAAATCTGACCCATCGCACCCACAAGTGAGCTTTTGAGACCGGGGCTGGCGGCGTTTACTAGCATTGCCTCAATCACATCCGTTGCCTCTTCGTATAGCCTGTCGGCCTCCCCGAAGTTTCCACGGCTTGCTTTCAGGTCCGCCAGAACAGCCAGCTGATCAGGCAGCGAATATATGTCGCCAATACGCTTGCTGGCTCGGATCCCCACCGCTGCTCGCTCCTCGGCCTTGTCCAGCTCCCCCGACTCCCGGTAGATTTTCGATAGATCAAACATCGCCAGGGCAAGCACTCGATGAAGATTTCCAGAGGACGCCAGCTCGACCGCTTTTTCCAAATGGGCGATGGCTTTAGAACGATTTTGCAGAGCGACGGCTAACCTGGCCAGCTCCAATAGCAACTCCGCTTCATTGCCGCGCCGTTTTTCGAGCCTCGCTTCGACAAGCGCTTCTTCCAGGATCGTCCGAGCCTCTGTTGTTCTGTTCAATTCCAGTAACGCCTTTGCCTTCCCCGTGTAGGTCATTATCGGTGTCCCCACATCCGGCGTTACCCAGGCCAACATCAATGCTCTGTCAAAATAGCGAAGCGCCTCCTCGGGGCGCCCGTGGACAAGCAGACCGTTGCCAATTAAGGCAAAGTACCGGATCAGCGATGCTATGTCTCCATTTGTACCTGCCGATTTCACTGCTTCGCCCATTAGTTGGACGGCTTCCGCACTGTCACCCTCCAGAAAAGCAATTAACCCCAGCTCCGCAACAGCTCGGCCCTCCCGAGCCTTGTATCCGAGCCGGCGAGCCAAATCGCGGGCCTCTTCCCAGGCCCGTCGAGACATGGCCGTGTTCACCTCAAGCTCCAAAGCCCCTTTTACTTCCAGGAGACGAAGCCTGAGTTCCGGATCTTTCTGAACAAGGGGCGTTTCTAACTCTCTAGACAGATACTCTGAGACTTCGAGAAACGACATTGTTTGCAACTCTGACCGAATCCGCCCAATCTTTGCCCGAAGAGCGTTCCTCTCATCACCGGCCTCTCGAAAAAGCCGCTCCACCCTGGAATACAGCGGACGAGCTTTTGGCCAGTTGTATAACCAGCCCAGCCGGTCGGCCTGTTCCAGCAATCTTTTTGGATCTCTGTCTTGCGTGTGGCCAGGACCTGAGAGGAGAGCTAAGGCGAGTAGAGCCGCACTAACAAGGATGGTTTTCGACCGCGCTCGGAAAGACACCTTTCACCCCTCCCCAGTCGGCTTTCCCGACTAACGCTAAACGAAATCGGTTATGCCTACCCTGCAAACTCGCCCGAAGCGTTTTCACAGGGGAAGGCGCGATTCTATTGTCTGGGAGTTGCGAGGGCAAGGCCGGTTTGCAATTTTCACCCGGCGAAAATCAGGCGTGTCCATTCCTGAAGGAGTGCCGGATCTTCAGAAGACGGTCTAAAGGGCAGTATTAATCACGGACAACTCGTGCGCGCCTCAGCGCCACGGCCCTGGCGCGGTCCAGCTTGCCTTGAAAGGGTGACGCCGCACGACGCTTTCAGCCGGTCGCTTGACAAACGTGGACACAGCGGCAACCACCTCCTCGAAATTATCAGGGACGTCTTTTAATCGGTTCTTGCGCACAAAGGCACGCCACTGGGCCCCCTTCGTTCCGTCCTTGGC